>JACRPV010000201.1 GCA_016223015.1 Geobacter sp.
CAAGGGTGACTGCCGGCAGGTCACGGAGTTTTGCCAGCTCCCGCTCGATGTATTCGTAGTGCAGTTTGCGCTTGAGGTACTCGCGGAAGGTCGCTTCGTCCGGATTGATGATCACCACTCCGGCAGAACCGTCGATGATCATGTGCTCGCCGTCGGCCACCTCCTGGGTAATCCGCTCCAGGCCCACCACTGCCGGGATCTCCAGCGCCCTGGCCAGGATGGCCGAATGGGAGGTCTTCCCCCCCAGGTCGGTGACGAAACCGATCACCTTGCTCTTGTCGATCTGGAGGATGTCTGCCGGCGAGAGGTCGTGAGCCACCACCAGGGCCATCTCGGGGACGGCGGTGAGCGGTTCGTGGATCTTCCCCACCAGCTTGCGCAGAACGCGCTCACCGACGATCTCGATGTCGCTCCCACGCTCGCGGAGATAGTCGTCTTCGATGGCAGCAAAGAATTCGCGGAATTTGAGGATGGTCTTTTTCAGCGCCCATTCGGCGTTGATCGCTTCCGTCTCGATGAGTGCGACGGTTTCGCGCTGCAGCATGCTGTCATCGAGCATCATCAGGTGGGTGTCGATGACGTAGAGGTGCTCTGGTCCGTGCTGGCCGGCCATCTGCTCCTTGAGCGCCCGCAGCTCGCCCCGTGCCTGGTCGAGAGCAGCCATGAAACGCTCGATCTCAGAGGGGATTTCCGGCTGCTGGAGGTATTCCTCATGCACCGCCACACGGCTCCGGTCGGTGAGCCTGACCCTGCCGATGGCGACGCCGGGCGACGCCCCTACCCCCTGCAACTCCCGGTTGTTACTCCTCACCGAATCCATTTTCGATCAGCTCCCCCAAAGCCGCCATTGCAGCGGCTTCGTCGGCCCCCTCGACATGGAGGCGAATCACGCTCCCCTTGGCAGCGGCCAGCATCATGATCCCCATGATGCTCTTGCCGTTCACTTCCACATCTTCCCGGGCCACCTTCACCTCGGATGAAAACTGGATGGCGGTCTTGACGAACAGTGCGGAAGCACGGGCATGCAGCCCGAGTTTGTTGACGATGGTGAAGTGCTGTTCCAACATGGTATAGGGCTGTTCTCCTGAAGTGGATTACCTGAGGTAGTCGCCGGCCACGGAGATGCTCTCCCGGCCACACGCCTTGAGCTGTGCCGCCAGTTCTGAGATGCCCACCTTGCCGCGATCGCTGAAGAATTTGATGAGCATTGGGAGATTGACACCGGTCATGACCTCGATCCGATTATCTTCCAGAAAGGAGAGACTCATGTTGGACGGTGTCCCGCCGAACATGTCGGTCATGATGATGACCCCTTCGCTGTTTACCTTCCTGATGGCTTCATCTATGCCCATCCTGATGCTATCCACCGGATCGCCAGTCTGAATGCCGACCGTCTCGGCCATTTCGACCGGACCGACAATCATCTCAGCAGCTGCCAGCAGTTCGCGGGCAAGCCCTGCATGGGTCACCAATACGAGTCCGATCATGTTCTCATCCCTTTTCCATATCGCGATGCGTTATTTTCAGTTCAACGTTTTTGCCGCTGAAATAGGATTTCAGCTCCTCCACTATGGCAACCGACCGATGGCGGCCCCCAGTACAACCGACCGAGATGGTCAGATACGCTTTCCCTTCCCGCTGGTATCCGGGGATGAGCACATCCAGGAGCGCCCGGTACCTTTCCAGAAACTCTTTGGTAACCGGCTGTTCCAGAACGAAACCCTTCACCTTCCGGTTGAGACCGGAAAACTTCTTGAGCGTCTCGACAAAGAAGGGGTTGGGCAGGAAACGGACGTCGACGACCAGGTCCGAATCCATGGGGATGCCGAACCGGTAGCCAAAGGACTGGAGGTGGACGGTCAGCCGCCTGTTCCCCTCTTCTCCCCGGATGTAGGAGAGAACCATCTCTTTCAGCTGATGAACATTGAGCTCCGAGGTATCGAAGACCCGCGTGGCGATACGCCTGAGTCCGGCCAGGCATTCCCGCTCGTAACGGATCGCTTCGGCTACCGAAGCACCGGCCAGGGCGGGATGACGTCGGCGCGTCTCGGAAAAGCGCCCGAGAGCTGGACCTCCCGCAGGACATCCTCACCCCCCTTGAGAAAATCGCGGCCGCGGATGTCCATGACCATGGCCACGTCGCGGACCTGGTCCTTGGACCGGTCAACCAGTTCGATAAAGGTGTGAATCAGCGTAACCGGCAGGTTGTCGATGCAGAAGAATCCTTCATCCTCAAGGGCCCTTACGGCAGTCGACTTTCCCGAACCGGAGAGACCGGTGATTACGACGATCCGCATCTCACTCCACCTCGTCGCCAATGGGGCGCACATCCAGCCGGGAGAGAAGCTTCTCGTGAAACTCCTTTGCCGAGTGGTACCCCATCCCCTTGAGGAGATAGTTCCGGGCAGCTACCTCGATGATCGAGGTCAGGTTGCGTCCGGGACGAACCGGGATGACCAGGTGGGGCAGACCGATCCCCAGGATGGCGTGCACCTGTTCGTCGATGCCCAGGCGGTCGTACTCCTGTGCCGGATTCCATTCCACCAGTTCCAGGACCATGTCGATGATCTTTTTCTCGCGGATGGAGGAAACCCCGAACAGGTCCTTGATGTTGATGATGCCGAGCCCCCTGATCTCCATGTGGTGCTGGATCGCTTCGGCAGCCTGGCCCACCAGCGCAGCCGGCATCTTCTTCTTTATGAAGACCACGTCATCGGCCACCAGCCGATGGCCGCGGATGACCAGGTCGAGGGCGCATTCGCTCTTGCCGATGCCACTTTTCCCCAACAAGAGGACCCCCACCCCGAGTACATCCACCAGCACCCCGTGCACATGGGTCGTGGGGAGCAGCCGCTCCTCCAGAAACTTGGTAATGAGGGAGATGAAGGTCGACGACTGGCGCGGCGTCACCAACAGCGGGATACCGGCCTTTTCAGTCTCGCGACGGAGCATTTCCGGGGGTTCGAGCCCCTTGGTAACGATAAAACAGGATATGGGGAACGAACAGAGCTTGGCGACGTTGTCCTGGGCGTGCTGCTCGGGGATCTGCAGCATGTATGAGATTTCGGTATTGCCGAGCACCTGGAGACGATCGGGGTGGAGATGTTCGGTATAGCCGGTAAGTGCGAGTCCGGGCTTCTGAATGCGGGAGCTGTAGAGACGATGGCAAAGCCCCTGCTCGCCGGATATCAGGCGCAGCTCGAGCCCGTATTCGTCATCCTTGAGAAGGTCTTCTATGGAGAGGCTGATAGTGCTCACGCGATGCTGTCCCGCTCGACGACAATTGCGGTGATCTCATCCGGCGTCCTGGCCGTCATGAGCCTCTCACGGACAGCCGAGTCCTTGAGGAGACGGGAAAGCCGGGCAAGCAGCTTGAGATGGATGCCGGCAGCCCCCTCTGGGGCTGCCAGCAGAAAGAAAAGATGCACGGGACGGCCGTCAATGGCTCGAAAATCAACCCCGTTGAAACTGCGCCCAAAAAGCAGCACCGGCTCTTTGAGTTCCGGCAGTTTGCAGTGCGGAATGGCAATCCCGTCACCGATACCGGTACTTCCCAGTCCTTCGCGATCATGGAGCAGTTGCAGCAGCACTTCACGGGAAACTGCAGGAGATCCCTGCACCAGCCTGTCGGCAAGTTCGGCAAGGACCTCTTCTCCCTTCGTGGCCTGCAGGTCCATGATGACGTCAGCAGGCTTCAACACGAGTGCACCCTTCATCTGTCAACCCCGGTTCAGGAGAAGAGGCCGAAGCCCGTTGTCATTGCGCCGTTTCAATCAGACCATAGTTGCCGTCACGGCGGCGATAGATAACGTTGATGCTGTCGGAACCCGCGTCTGTGAAAACCAGGAAGTCCTTGTGCATGAGATCCATCTGCATGACCGCCTCATCCACAGACATCGGCTTTATGGAAACGGTTTTAGTCTTGATGACCACCGGCTCCTTGCTCTGTTCGAGCTCCTCGGCTCCGATGATCTTTTTCTGCACCTGGCGCTCGGGAGCATCGGCAGGCTTGTGCGCCTTGAGACGCTCCTTGTAACGGCGGAGCTGCCGCTCGATTTTGTCGATGACCGCATCGATGGCTGCATACATGTCGTTGGTCGCCTCGGATGCCTTGGTGGTCACCCCTTTGGCATTGATGGAGATCTCCACGATATGACGGATCTTTTCCACGGTCAGATAGACTTGGGCCACGATCGGCTCGTCTATGTATTTCTTGATCCGCTCGAGCTTTTCTTCGGCGTAGCTCTTGAGCGCATCACTCGGTTCCATGTGCCTGAAAGTAGTTGCAATCTGCATGAGTATTCCTCCTCTATGTATGGTTCATCTGCTGACGGCCCACAATGGTCCGCGGTCTTGAACCGCATCCCCGCAGGGCCGGAAATGCCGGTTCAGAAGAGCCGCTTGCGTTCCGATGATGAGCCGATCCGCAGCATCTCGCGGTATTTGGTCACGGTTCGACGGGCTATGTTGATCTGGTGGGCGGAGAGCAGTTCCGCAAGTTTCTGGTCGCTGTACGGCTTTTTCGGATCCTCGTTTTCCAGGATCTCCTTGATCTTGTTCTTGACACTCTCCGAGGCGATGAAATCACCGTCAGTGGTGGAAATGCCGCTATTGAAGAAGTATTTCAGCTCAAACAGCCCCTGGGGCGTCTGCATGTATTTGTTGGTGGTGACCCTGCTGATGGTCGACTCGTGCATGCCGATATCCTCGGCAACGTCACGCAGAACCAAGGGTTTGAGATAGGCGATCCCCTTGTCCAGGAATTCACGCTGGAACTTGACGATGCTCTTGGAGGTCTTGTAGATGGTCCGTTGCCGTTGATGGATACTCTTGATCAACCACAATGCCGAGCGCATCTTCTCACTCAGGTACTCCTCGACCTTGCCCGACTGGTTGCGCTCTGCCTTGGTTTCGTTGCTGTACAGCGGGTTGATACGGAGATTGGGCATCCCCTCTTCATTGAGCAAGACCACGTATTCCTCCCCCACCTTGGAGACAAAGATGTCAGGGGAGATGTACTGTACCTCTTCCTGGCCATAGAGACGACCGGGCTTGGGGTCGAGGCCGGCGATGATCCTGGCGGCGAGCAGGATGTCATTGACCTCGACACCCACTGCCTTGGCAATCTGCTTGTACTTGCGGTTCTCTAGATCCTTGAGGTGGGAGGTCAGGACCGCTTCCACCACACTGCCGTCCATCCCCAGGTTACGGACCTGCAGGAGCAGGCATTCCCGCAGGTCGCGGGCGGCAACACCGGCCGGGTCGAAATCCTGAATCCGGGCCAGTACACAGACGACAGCCTCTTCATCCACGTTGCAGATCTGCGCGATATCGGCAGCCGTCGAGCGGAGATAGCCATCCTCGTCGATATTGCCGATGAGCTCGACGCCGATCAGGCGCTCTTCGTCGGTAAACCGGTTGAGATTGAGTTGCCAGATCAGATGATCGGAGAGAGTCCCTTTTTTGGTGAGGATGTTTTCATAAGAGGGGCGGTCATCGTCGTCGTCGTAATACTGCTCGCCGGCACTGTAGTTGTAGCCCTCAAGGTAGGAATCCCAGTCCATCTCCTTGATGGTCTCTTCACCGGCGGCCACTTCCTTGAATTCAACCGCCTCGCCCGTTACCGGGATCTCTTCCTTTTCCTGCAGTTCGAACTGATCTGCCTCACGGATTTCTTCCTGTTCGGCGGACTCGTCGAGCACGGGGTTTTCTTCCAGCTCCTGACGGATCACATCCTGGAGCTCGATCCGGGAAAGCTGGAGGAGTTTGATGGCCTGCTGCAACTGGGGCGTCATCACCAGTTGCTGAACCATCTTCATCTGTTGGCGCATCTCAATGGCCATAGTGCCTCGTTTTACAGTCTGAAGGAATCACCGAGATAAATCTCGCGGGCCTTTTTACTCTCTGCGATCTGTTGCGGGTCGCCGAATTCCAGCACCTCACCGGCGTTGACGATATAGGCGACATCGCACACGCCAAGGGTTTCACGAACCGCCGGGCCGGTTGCCAGTGCCCGTGCGATCTCGACCCGCCGCCTCTCACCACCCGAAAGGGCGTAGCCGAAACTCTGGGCAATGTGACTGATGCCGAGATCGGCCATGAGAGTATCGGTACGCTCTTCGCGCTCCCCCCGCGACAGATCCATCATCTCCAGAACTGCCAGGAGATTCTGCCGCACCGTGAGTTTGCGAAAGACCGAAGGCTCCTGGGGGAGATAGCTGATTCCCCGGCGAGCCCGCTGGTGCATCGGCATGGCAGTCAGATCCTCTTCGTCGAGCAGGACCTGCCCGCTGTCCGGACGGCAGAGCCCCACCACCATGTAGAAAGTGGTGGTCTTGCCGGCACCGTTCGGCCCCAGGAGACCAACCACCTGACCGGAGGTGACTTCGAGCCCGATCCCTTTTACGACACCCCTGTTGCCAAAACTCTTCTTGAGGCCGCGGGCAACGAGTTTTCGCTCAGGGGCTGGTGCCGACATTGCTTCCCGCACCTTTGGGATGGATGACTGCCTGGACCCGTCCCTCTGAACCGCCGGTTACCACGCTCTTCTGCTCATTAACGTAAAAGGTGATCGTCTTGCCGGTCACCATATCTTCACCTTGGTTCACCCGGGGATTATCCTCTAGGAGGATGGTGCCGCTCCGATTGTCGTAAAGCGCCCGACCCGACTGGCCAATCCGGTTGCCCTGAACGATCCGTACCTTGCCCAGCGCCTCCACCTTGGTGACCTCCCGCTCTTTCGTCCCGTAATGGACAATCAGCCGGTCGCTGTAAATGGTGATGTCGCCCTGCCGGGCCGTGACATTGCCGGAAAAGGTTGCCGTTTTCTGCGCATTGTCCGTGGAAAGCTCATCGGCCTTGATCTGGATCGGTTGATCGCCACGGACTGCAGGCTGAGCCGGGGACTCGGCATGACCGGGACGGCAGAGCAGCGTCACCAGGACAACGATCTGCAGAAATATTCTATGCCATTTCACCGGTGCATACCATTATTGACATGCGCCGTCACGTCGTCCTTTACCCGCAGCCTGGCACTTGCCACCCGGTATTCCATCCCTTTTCCTTCCACCATGATACTGCCGTCGGAGTATTTCACCGAATCATCGGTGGTCAACAGTTCTTGCGCTGCAAGAAAACGGACGCTGGCAGTGGTGAATTCCATGCCTGAACTGCTCGTGGCCTTGACCCCTCCACGCAACAGAACATCCTTGGTGGCACTATTGTATTCGGCCTGTGCAGCGGTCAGGTGGATATCTCCGGCCGGCCCGCCGGCAAGCAGGTTCAATTTTACCCCGACCAGATGCACCAGGCTCTGTTCCGTATCATAATCAGCCCGGTTGTCCAGAAGTATCCATTTGGTGTTACCGTTACGGGTCTCGGTAAAACGGATTCCTTGCAGCGCCAGGTCCGCTGATCGTCCTGACGAAAGGGGGGCTGAAGCTGGCTGCCTCCGCGCCGGGAGGTGCCGATGAATAACAACCGCCAGCACGATAATGGCCGCCATTATCACCAGTGCCAAAAGCAGCCTGATTTTACCCGCTGTCCGCATAATTCGTCGGAAGTATAACACCGGATAATGGGACTGTAAAGCGGATTGTCATCACTTGGCGTGATATTGGCACAGAGATTGAACTAGCAGCAGAATATTGCGCTGTTATCCGGACTGCATGACACAATCAGCATCTGCACATCGGATGTTTTCCCTACCAAAACCTGCAGAAATCCGCTATGATGGCGAAGTTTCACAACTGCCTTCCCGAGGGTCTCATGAACTCTGCAGAAAAGGTTTTCATCGTCGGTTGCGGCGATGTCGGCATACGCGTGGCCAGACACCTGTTCGCAACCGGCTGCCACATATCCGGATTCGTTCGCACGGCCGAAAATGCCGACCGTTTACAACAGCTTGGAATATCTCCTGTTCTGGGGAATCTGGATGAACCGGAATCACTTGTCAACCTGCCGACTGCAGGTGCAATCGTCTATTATTTTGCCCCCCCGCCCGGCGGTGGGTTTAAGGATACGCGGCTGAGAAACTGGTGTGCCGCCATTTCACCGGATGCGAGACCGGCACGGGTCATTTACCTCAGTACCAGCGGAGTGTATGGCGATTGCGGAGAAATGACCGTTACCGAGGAGACACCGCCCAACCCGCAGACTTCACGGGCAAAGCGCCGATTCGATGCAGAAACGTTTCTTGCGGAGTGGGGGAAAAAAGAACGGGTCCCGGTCATAATCCTGAGAGTTACCGGTATCTATGGTCCGGGCAGATTGCCGGTGATGCACCTGATGAACGGTACGCCGCTGCTCAATGCGCATGAAGCGCCCTCAACGAACCGCATTCATGCGGAGGATCTTGCCAGGGTCTGTATCGCTGCTGCCGACAAGGGGGTGGATGGCGACATCATCAATGTCAGCGACGGCGAGCATGGAACCATGACCCAATACTTCAATGCCGTTGCAGACCTTCTCGGCATTCCCCGTCCTCCCCAGGTGAACAGGGAAGAAGCGGCACGGCTCATGCCGCCGCTCCTGTACTCCTACTTCAGCGAAAGCAGGCGTATGGACAACCGTCGGATGCTGAAACACCTGGGGATAGCGCTCCTCTATCCGACACTGGCAGAGGGGCTCCCCTCCTGCAGGCCCGATGATTGGCAGACACCACCGGCCAAAGGAGGAAACCACCCGTAAGGACTGCGTATGTACCTGCAGCAGCAGGCAAGGCAGCAACCACCCCGTAGCGGGGAAAACAGATCACCTCTCGCGCCCGGTTACGGCACGAGTCAGCCCGGAGAGGCGTGCGATGAACGAGTTGAAAATCCTCCTGATAGAAGACAACCCCGATGACGAATTCCTCACTCGCCGCATTCTGTCCAAACTCGACCAGAACAACGTCAGTGTCGTCCACGAAGGTGAACAGGCGCTCCGGTATCTGTTCGGGGATGAGCACCCCGGCACTCAGGTCCGGAACAAACCCGACCTGATCCTTTTGGACATCAGGATGCCTCTGGTTGACGGGCTGGACTTTCTTGAGGTGGCCCACTCAAACCTGCGCACCCATGATATCCCGGTCATCGTTGTCAGCTCTTCACGCCTTGAACGGGAAGTGGAACGCTGCTTTGAACTGGGAGCGAAGGCATATCTCACCAAGCCGATCGACAGCAAGGAACTCGTGAGGATCATCGAACAACACTGCCAGAACAGCTAGTCTGTTTCCAAATGGGGGCCAGCCGTTCTCTGCCAGAGACTCCCGCCTGCAGCACCCAACCGTTCTTTCGTCTTTACCCGCCGTAATAGCGCGCCGTTACGCTCTCCCAGGCGCCGGTACCCTTGAGGAGCAGGTCGCAGACCTCGCGCACCGCCCCCCAGCCACCCCTGTTCCGCGTCACGAAATGGACCTCTTCCTGTACATAATCCAGGGCATCCGCCGGCGCTGCAGCGAAACCGACCCGGCGCAGGACCGGGATGTCGATGATATCGTCGCCGACAAATGCCACGTTCTCGTCCTTAAGCCCAGTCTGTCTGAGGATCTCCAGATAGGGTGTCAGCTTGTCCAGGGCCTTCTGGTAGACCAGGGAGATCCCCAGTTCGGCGGCGCGGTTGACAACCACCTGGGACTGGCGGCCCGAGACGATCCCCACCTCGATCCCGGCCCGTTGGACCATCTTGATGCCATGTCCATCCTTGACGTTGAAGAACTTGGACTCGACACCGTTGGCGTCATAGATGATGCGGCCGTCGGTCAGCACGCCGTCCACATCTAGCAGCAGCAGTTTGATCTCCTTGAGACGCTCGTTCATACAAAAAGAGCCCCGGCCGATTGCCGTGGCAGGGCATCAGCGGGGCCTTCCTCCTTGGGGTGGATTCTGCGGCTCAGGCCAGGCCTGCCTTGAGAAGGTCATGCAGGTGAATGATACCGATCGGAATATCAGAGGTGTCGTCTTCGAATACGAAAAGAGAGGTAATGGAGAACTCCTCCATCTGCTGCAGGGCCTTGGCGGCAAGTTCCATACCCCTGATGCGCTTGGGGTTTCGGGTCATGAGGGCGCCGGCCGGCTGGTTGATGATGTCGCTCCCCCGCTCCAGGGCACGCCGCAGATCGCCATCGGTAATGACCCCCACCAGTCTCCCCTTGGCATCCACGACACCCGATGCTCCCAGTTTTTTGGCAGTGATGACGAACAGCGCCTCGCGCATGGGTGTCTCTTCGCTGACCAGCGGCATGGCATCGCCACTGTGCATGAAATCGGCCACCGTGAGGAGCAGTTTTTTTCCCAGAGAGCCGCCGGGATGGAACAGGGCGAAATCTTCGGCGCTGAATCCGCGCTGAACGAGCAGAGCAACTGCCAGAGCGTCCCCCATGGCCAGGGTGGCGGTGGTGGATGCCGTGGGAGCCAGCCCCAGGGGGCAGGCCTCCTCTTTCACCGAGATGCCCAGAACGATATCGCCGGCCCGCCCCAGGGTCGAAGCCGGATTGCCGGTCATGGCAATGAGCCGGGCTCCCAGCCGCTTGATCACCGGGAGGATGCGCAAAAGCTCCTCGGTCTCGCCGCTGTTGGAGACACCGATCACCACGTCACCCTTCATGATCATCCCCAGGTCGCCATGGATACCTTCGGCGGGGTGGAGGAAAAATGCCGGCGTCCCTGTGGATGCCATGGTGGAAGCGATCTTCTGGCCGACCAGCCCCGATTTTCCCATGCCGGAGACAACCACCCGGCCCCGTGACGACAAGATCATCTCCACGGCCCGCTCAAACTCGCCGTCGATCCGTTCCGCCAGCGCCCTGAGGACATCGGCCTCGACCTGTATGACCCGTTTTGCTTCCTGAACTATCATGGTATATCCAGTCATTTCTGCATAAAGGTGCGGAAAACGCGGGCATTCCCTGCCGCGCGCATCATTTCTCGTGTTTCACGATATGGTCGATCGCCTTCAGCTGCTTCAGGAGATCGGCAAGGTCGTCGAGTTTCAGAGAATTGGGGCCATCGCAGAGCGCCTTGTCGGGGTTCTCGTGGACCTCCATGAAAACCCCGTCGACACCGGTGGCAACGGCAGCGCGGGAAAGATACTCCACGAATTCCCGCTGCCCGCCGGAAGAACCTCCCTGGCCACCGGGAAGCTGCACGCTGTGGGTGGCATCGAAGACCACCGGGCAGCCGGTACCCCGCATGATCGGCAGACTCCGCATGTCGACCACCAGGTTGTTATAGCCGAAGGTGACGCCGCGTTCCGTGAGGACGATCTGTTCATTGCCGGTGGACTGGGCCTTGCCCACCACGTTCTCCATATCCCAGGGGGCGAGGAACTGCCCTTTCTTGATATTGATTACCCTGCCGGTCTTTGCCGCAGCCACCAGCAGATCGGTCTGGCGGCAGAGAAATGCCGGAATCTGCAGCACATCCAGCACCTCGGCCGCAGCGGGTATCTGCTCTATGGAGTGGATATCGGAGAGTACCGGCACCTCCAGCGACTCCCTGACCTTGGCCAGGATCCGCAGCCCCTCTTTCACCCCAGTACCGCGAAATGAGCTCACCGACGTCCGGTTTGCCTTGTCATAGGATGCCTTGAACACGAGCGGCATGGAAACGGCATTGCAGATGGTCATCAACCGTTATTCGGGATGGAACTGACAGCCGAGGAACCAGGGATGGTCGGCAATCTCCACCACCTCCACCAGGTCTACCTCGGGATAGATTCCGGACAGGACCAGCCCGTTGCCGGTCAGGCAGTCACGAAAAGCATTGTTGAATTCGTAACGATGGCGGTGCCGTTCCAGGATATCGGCAGCACCGTATGCCTTCTGGGCAAAGGTCCCCTTGGCCAGCGAACAGGGATAGGCACCGAGACGCATGGTTCCGCCCTTGCGGGATACCCCTTTCTGCTCCTCCATGAGATGGATGACCGGATTGCCGCAATCTACCTTGAACTCACTGGAAAAGGCGTCGGTAAGCCCGCAGACATTGCGGGCAAACTCCACCACAGCCATCTGCATCCCCAGGCAGATACCGAAGAAGGGGACCCGACGCGTCCGGGCGTATTCGATGGCCATGATCTTCCCTTCCGTTCCCCGCTCGCCGAAACCGCCGGGGACCAGAATGCCGTCCGCATCGTCCAGCAGACCGTCCACCCCTTCCTGCTCGATCTTTTCCGCATCGACAAAGGTGAGGCGTACCCGGCAGTCGTTGGCGATGCCGCCGTGCACCAGCGCCTCGTTGAGCGACTTGTAGGAATCGGCCAAGTTCACGTACTTGCCGACAATGGCAATCCGTACCTCGCCATGGGCAGGGTTGCGCAGCTTTTCCACCACCTCCTGCCACGGAGTGAGATCCGGCGATTTGGTCCAGATATTGAGCTTGTCCACCACCTGCTCGTCAAGCCCTTCACGGTGCAGGGCCAGGGGCACGGCATAGATGTGCTCGGCATCGGCAGAGGTAATGACGGCCTTCTCGTCCACGTTACAGAATAGGGCGATCTTGGCCTTCAACTCCTTGGGAAGTTCCTGTTCGCAGCGGCAGATCAGGATATCGGGCTGGATGCCGATCTCCTGCAGCTCCTTCACCGAATGCTGGGTCGGTTTCGACTTCAGCTCGCCAGCAGTCCGGATATAGGGGACCAGGGTTACGTGGAGATAGAGGGTGTTGCCCGCCCCCCGGTCATGGCGGAACTGGCGGATCGCCTCCAGGAAGGGAAGCGATTCGATGTCGCCCACGGTCCCGCCGACCTCGACGATGGCCACATCATGCCCCTTGGCATTCTCGATGATCTTGTGCTTGATCTCGTCGGTTATGTGGGGAATGACCTGGACCGTGCCGCCGAGATAATCCCCCCGGCGCTCCTTCTCGATGACCGAGTAGTAGACCTGGCCGGTGGTAAAGTTGCTCTTCTTGGAGAGCTTGGCAGAGGTATAGCGTTCGTAGTGTCCAAGGTCCAGGTCGGTCTCGGCGCCATCGTCCGTGACGAATACTTCGCCATGCTGGAACGGCGACATGGTCCCGGGATCGACGTTGATGTACGGATCGAGCTTCTGCAGGGTCACACGAAGGCCGCGGGCCTCCAGAAGAGCTCCCAGCGATGCCGAAGCAAGCCCCTTGCCGATGGAGGAGACCACTCCTCCGGTAACGAAAATAAATTTGGTCTTCATGGCAGCTCCTCAACATTAAACCGCTGTGGTACCGACCTGTTGACTTCACGTTCAGTGCAAGACCCCGGCATGCAAGCGGTCCAATATCGAAACAATTCAGTTCTTTTTCAACTTCTCCAACACTTTGTCCAAATCTGACGGCGTATCCACCCCGATGGACTCGTGGGCGGTCTCCACTACCCTGATCCGGCATCCATTTTCCAGAACCCGCAACTGCTCCAGCTTTTCCGCCTGTTCAAGGAACGTAGGGGGCATCTTGGCAAACCTGAGCAAGAATTCCCGCGAATAGACGTACAGACCGACATGCTTGTAACAGAGCAGTTTCCCCGAGGCAAATACCTCGTCCTTCAGATCGTTCCACTTGTCCCGGAAGTTGGGCACGGGAGAGCGGGAAAAATAGAGCGCATACCCCTCCCAATCGGTAACCACCTTGACCACATTGGGGGAAAGGAAGTCGTGCAGGTTCTTGATCCTGGATTTCAGGGTCCCCATGACGATCGACGGATCCTTTATGAGCGGCGCAATCGCCTCATCGATCATGGCCGGTTCGATGAGTGGCTCATCCCCCTGGACATTGACGATGATATCGCTGTCCAGACGCGCGGCAACCTCGGCAAGGCGGTCAGTGCCGGTTTCGTGGTCGCGGGAGGTCATCTCCGCATGCCCCCCGAAGGATCTCACTGCAGAAGCGATGCGCTCGTCATCGGTTGCCACGATCACCGACCCGACCAGCTTGGCCTGGATGGTCCTTTCGTAGACATGCTGTACCATCGGCTTGCCAAGAATGTCGGCAAGCGCCTTGCCTTCGAACCTGGTTGAGGAGTACCTGGCGGGGATAACCGCAGTGATCTTCATGACCTTGGGACCTTGCGGTGGAGTGGCCTCAAAGCGCCCTGCGGGCGTTTCTATGCGGCCGTCCCTTCATGGGGTGGGACGAATAAAGCTACACTAAAAGGAGGAAGTGTGTCAAGGAGGTAATCAACGCGGGGCGTATTCCGCCAGGCCCTTGGACCAGGCAATGGTTTCGAGCTGCGCCTCGGCCAACTGGCCCGTTGAGAGCTGGATCTGACTGAGCAGCTCTTCGGCAGCATTGAAATCGGCTTTTTCCATCAATTCGGCAATCTGCAGGAGGGTCCCGAGGAACCCCTCGCGATAAAGCAGAGCGGTCCGGATGTCTTCGGTCAGGTTGAGGGTGGAGATCACCTCTTCCAGGGCGGTACTGAACAGGACATCGACCAGGGAAAGGACACCGGTGATGAACGCACGATCGCCACTATCCCGGTCTTTGGTATACAGGGTCATCTGCCTGACCATAACTTCCATGAGACGGCCCCTGACCGAGGCCAGCTCAAGAAGAGGGCTTCCCATGGCCGGGGCATCCTGGCCCGCATAAAGCGCAAGCACCACCCAGCGCTTGAGCTGCTGCCGCCCCAGGACCATGATGGCATGGCGAACCGAGCGGACCTTCTCCCTGACCCCGAACGCTACCGAATTGACCAGCCGCAGGAGGCCATAGATCAGGTACGGGCTCTCCCGGAACGAGTTTTCTATATCCGCCAGTTCGGCTTCCAACTGCAACTGGTTGAGGAGTTTAAGCAGGGTGGTACGCCCGGCATCGATCCGATTCTGCTTAAGAACAACCGGCCGGGAGAAATAATACCCCTGGAATAGTTCGAATCCCATGGCGGCACAGGCATCATACTGCTCGCGGGTCTCCACTTTTTCCGCCAGGAAGGTGAATCGCCAGCGCCCCAGTTGCCCGAGCATGGCCGGCAGCTGGTCGAGCGGCCGTTCCAGGATGTCCACCTTGATGATATCGATGATCTTGTAGAGAGGCTCGTATTCCGGAGAATAGGTGTGGTCGTCCGCTGCCAGCGTGAACCCCTTCTCTTTGAGCTCATGGCAGCGCGTAATGACCTGCTCGTTGATCTCGAGATTTTCCAGGAGCTCGATGACCACATGATCCTTGGGCAGGAGTTCGAGGGTGTCGCTCATCAGCATGTCGGTGTTGACGTTGAAGAACCCCTTGTGGCGCCCGACCACGTTGTCGATCCCGAAATCGGTCAGGGCATTGAGGATGACGCTGGCGCTGGCATGGGTCTGATTGGTGAAATCGGCATAGGCCTTTTCCGCCGAGCGGAAGAGGAGTTCAAACGCCACGATGTTCTGGCTGCGGTCGAGGATCGGTTGTCGTCCGAGAAAGAATTTTTCTTCACCCATACCGCGCCTCGCAACCACAGGTCGCTAATATCCTGCGCTTCTTCCGGC
>JACRPV010000202.1 GCA_016223015.1 Geobacter sp.
GTGGATTCTGCAACTCTGCAGAGTTAAACAGTGGCTCAAGAACCTGATGTTGTTCTTTCCTCCCTTTCTTGGTGGCGCCATTCTGGATTACAAGATTGTTGAGATGGGGGGAATCCCTTTCCTGGCGTTTTGTCTAGGTTCCAGTAGCGGATACATCCTGAACGATCTGAATGATCTGGACAATGATATCAGGCACCCGAAAAAGAAGCATCGGCCCCTTGCCGCCGGTATGGTGTCGCGACTGGCGGCCAAGGTGATCTGCGGCGTGCTCTTTGTGTGCGCCGCGTATCTTGCTCTCTCGGTCTCAGTCCGTTTCACCTTTTTCTTTCTTTTCTATATGTTTATTGCCTCTGCATATACATTTGTTTTCAGAGATGTTCCTGTGCTTGACATTTTCTGCATAGCGAGCGGTTTTGTTGTCAGGCTGCTTGCAGGTGGAGAAGTGTTCAGGATCGAGGTGTCGGATTGGTTATTGCTGACAGTATTCCTGTTGGCGGTTTTCCTGAGCACAGGTAAGCGCTTAAGTGAAAAACTCTCGCTTGGGAGTTGCGCCGGAGATCACAGGAAGT
This sequence comes from Geobacter sp., assembly GCA_016223015.1. Taxonomy (GTDB): domain Bacteria; phylum Desulfobacterota; class Desulfuromonadia; order Geobacterales; family DSM-12255; genus Geoanaerobacter. The sequence continues at coordinate 570 of JACRPV010000202.1, forward strand.
CTCTCGACAACTATCCTGACGGTTTTCTTGACGGTACCATGTATATGACCGGAGGTGCGGTTCTGGTTACCTATACCATCTACTCCATTGTCAGAAGTTCCATGGTTTATACCGTCCCTTTATGCTGTTTCGGTCTTTTGCGCTACATATATCGTGTTAAAAATGGGGATGGGGGCGATCCGACAGATTCACTGTTGCGGGATCCTGTTCTTTTCCTGGTTGGCATTGCATGGGTTTCGATGGTGTCTTTCGGGATCTACGGCAGGTAATCATGGATGCTTCCGTCATTATACCTGTGTATCGAAGGACCGCATGGATTGGCCTCTGTCTTCAAGCTCTTGTTAATCAGGATTATGATGGTGAGTTCGAGATCGTTCTTGTTGATGATGGGTCACCAAATTTTGAAGAAATTGAGGAGACGTTCAACAGCGCCATCTCTGGTATCTCCATTCCAGTTACTTTTGCCCGTTTTCATAACCGGGGGCCGGCTGCGGCACGGAATTCGGGCGTAAATCTGGCAAAAGGGGAAATTGTCTGTTTTATCGATGACGATTCCATCCCTGACCGGCGTTGGCTTACCGAGATGATGACGTCGTTCGTATCTCCGGTAACCGCCTTGGTAAGCGGACGAACCAGTTCATATGATCGGGAGAATCCTGTTCCGTTGATGCTCGAACAATCGGTATATGCCGGCAAGACCTTTGCCACCTGCAACATAGCCTATCGTCGGTCGGCCTTTGACAGACTTGGGGGGTTTGACGAAACCTTTCCGGAGCCGAGTTGGGAAGATAATGACCTGGGGCTTCGTGCACTCTGGGCAGGCTTTACTCATTTGTACAACGACATGGCCGTTGTGTATCATCCTCATGAGGCTTCTCTGGATGAATATCGGGCAAAATGTCTCCTAAACGGCCGCGGTGCAGCTGTTTTCAGTCGTAAGTGTTTGCGAACCAAGCCTCTCTGGGGGATTGCGACTCCCCTCATAATGACCAGAAGGCTCATTTTGGGGATGTTGCCGTCTACTTGGTTGAGAGGCCGCCCGAACGTTAACTGGTTAAAGTTTCAATGGTCTCTTTATTCGCTCAAGGGGTTCATAGGAGCATTCACAGGAGTAAAGAGGTGAATAAAACTAGAAGGGTCAAGATTGTCACAGGTCTTAAATGCAACATCAGGTGCGTATTTTGCTATTATCGGGACAATCTCAATGCACCTAATCGCTCGATAACCGAAATATGTGATGACATTCGTTATGCATATCGTCATGGCATCCGTGAAATTGATTTTTCAGGAGGAGAACCAACTGTACATCATGACCTGGCAAATCTGATTACCGAGGCAAAGTCTATCGGTATGAAGAAGGTATGTGTCATCACTAATGGCTGGCGACTGGCTGAAGCCGGATATCTGCACTCACTACGAAATGCTGGTCTTGATGAGGTACTGTTTTCCGTGCACGGGTCCTCTGCATTGATTCACGATGAATTGACCGGTACTCCCGGTA
>JACRPV010000144.1 GCA_016223015.1 Geobacter sp.
GGATCAAACACTTTCTGCCATCAACGAGGGATCTTCAGGCCGACCTTGTTCAGGGTCTCGCGAAACTTGTCCGGTTCCACCGGCTTGACCAGATAGGCAGCCGACTGCACCGACATCAGGGACTGCATGACGTCCAGAGGGGTATTGCGAGCCGTCAGCATGATGATCTTCGCCTGCTGGGCAACCGCTATGCCGCGCTCCTTTTCCATCTTCCGGAGTGCCGTGCCGGTTGCGATACCATCCATTCCCGGCATGACAATATCCAGAAGAACCAGCTCAAAGGGCTCCCCTGCCTCCTGGGCGGCCCGGAATTTCTCCACGGCCTCCTCGCCACTGCCGACAGCCACGACAACGGGAACCCGCTGCAGATACTGTACAACCAGCTCCCGTCCAAGTTCTTCATCATCCACAATCAGGCACCTGCTGAGGTCCATGCACTTCCTCCTCTTGAAATTCCGGCCGGCGGCATCATGGGCGCGGCCCCACTGTCACGTAATATACTGCAGCTGTCCCGGCTCTTCCTCTTCCTCCTGGCGATCGGACAGGGCCTCGCGTATGGCTATCGGTTCGTCTTCGACAATGAGGATGGTAACCGTATCTGTCATGCCCCTATCTCCCGGCTGAAAACATCCAGTTCATGGCGAAGCCTGGGCAAGAGGAGGGCAAATACGTCCTGTCCCCCCGCATATGCCACATCTTCGATCTCCCGCGCTATCTCGACGATGCGCTCTGCCCCTATATTTGCCGCTGCGCCCTTGATGGAGTGCGCTTGACGGTGTATCACCTCCCGGTCGCCGCTTACGGTGGCCCGCAAGAGTTCTTCCCACCGAGTGGCAACGGACGTGTTGAACATCGTGAGAAACCGGGGAACCAGCTCCTCGTTGCCATCGAGCCGGCACAAGAGGCTTTCCCGGTTGAACACCAGCAGTGCAGTGACGCTATTGTCCGGGCATCCCTGGGCAGCAGGGGGTGTTTCCGCGGTATGCTGGCGTTGCCCCTGGCCGCAATGGCTGAAAAGGACTGCTGCCAGCTCTTCCCCCTTGAACGGTTTCGACAGATATCCATCCATGCCGGCAGCAAGGCACCGCTCCCGATCCTCCCTGGCAGCATAGGCTGTGAGCGCAATAACCGGTATTCGCCTGCCGGATGCCCCTTCCAGCTCCCTGATTTTCCGTGTTGCCTGCAACCCGTCCATGACCGGCATCTGCACATCCATCAGGACCATATCGAAACTGCCGCCGGCATAGGCCTCCAGGGCCTGTTGGCCATCGCCTGCCACGGTTACGCTATGGCCCTGTTTGTTCAGCAGCGTCACTGCCAGCAGTTGGTTGACCTCCACATCGTCGGCCACCAGGATGTTCAGAGTGCGCTCCCCTTCCCAATGGGGAATTGAGGTGCCGTGTGCCTGTCTTTCCAGGCATTCGCCGGTAAGAACCGCGCAGAGCACCTCCTTGAGTTCGTCGTAGACGAGAGGCTTTGCCAGATGCCCGGCAATCCCGTGACAGCGGATCTTTTCCGTATCGATGCGACAACCGGCCCCGGTCATGATGATGATCCTGTCGCGACCACCACAGAACTCCTGCAGCCGTTCAACCAAATTCCAGCAATCGGTGCCGAGGGACTGCACGTCGACCAGAGCCAAAAGGGAACGGTCGCGGGGCACGACTCCGCTCTCCGAAAGCGCAAATGCCTCCGCAGCATCTTTTGCAGGGACAGGCATCATGCCCCATTCATCCAGAGCGGCGACAATCGCCTGACGGCAGGCATCGCTCCGATCCAGGACCAGGACCTGTTGATTGCGCAACTCTGACGGTTGCGCCGGATCCGGCACGGTCTGCCTGACCTGAAAGCAGCAGGTGAAGCGGAAGGTACTTCCCGCCCCCGGAATGCTTTCCACTCCGATCTGCCCCCCCATCAGTTCCACCATCCGCCGGGAGATGGTCAGGCCGAGCCCGGTGCCGCCGAACCGTTTGGCACTGGAGGAATCGGCCTGCTCGAATACCTCGAATATGCGCTCACACGCCTCAGGGGCAATCCCGATCCCCTGGTCGGCAACCGAAAACCGCAGGCAGACCGCAGCCCCGTCGTTCGTCGCAGTGGTGACTCCGACCACAATCTCCCCGCCATCGGAAAACTTGATGGCATTCCCCACCAGGTTGATCAGGACCTGCCGCAGCTTTCCCTGATCCCCAGCCAAGGCGTCTGGGAGCCCTTTTTCAAAGGAGCTGACCAGTTCGATCCCTTTTTCCGCTGCCCGTACCGACAGGGACCGGAGGACCTGGGTGATGGTCCCGCGCAGTTGAAACGGCACCTGGTCGAGTTGCATCTTGCCCGCTTCAATCTTGGAAAAATCGAGGATGTCGTTGATGATTGACAGCAGGTTGTCGGCGGAACCCTTGATGGCGCTCAGGTATTGGCGCTCCTGGACCGGCGAGAATCCTCCGTCCAGAAGGAGATCGGTCATCCCCATGATACCGTTCATGGGGGTGCGGATCTCGTGGCTCATGTTGGCAAGAAAGGCGCTCTTGGCGAGGTTTGCGGCCTCTGCCTGTTCCCTGGCGGCAGCAAGATCGCGCGTCCGCTCCTTGACCCGCTCTTCCAGGGTCGCCATGTTTTCATTGAGAATGGCGTACAGGGCAAGACTTTCCAGGGCATAGGCACAGGTATACATGACGATGGACAGGGCATTGAGCGCCGCACCGTCGACAGCGGTGGAATCCCCCTGCAGGATGGCGACGCACATGCCGCGGATGTGGGAACGGGTTGCAATGACATGCAGGAGCAGGGTCCGATCGTTGGTCAACGGAACCAGGATTGCCTGGTTCCGGTTCAAGGCCCAGGCAAAGGTGCCGTCCATGATCTTCGCGTCTATCTCGGCCTGGATTTCGTCCCGGCCGTCCTCCGGGTCCCAGGAGACCAGCTCGAAGGTCCCGTCGTCCATCGACTCCAGGCAGCCGATCGTCCGGCAGGAAAGAATCCTGCTCGCCTGGACGTGGGTCGCGCGGAAGATCGCCGCAGAGTCCTTGGCAGTGTTCAGATTGCCATGGAAATCACCGCTGGATGCCAACATGTCGAGGATGGACATGTAGCGACGATTGGCCTCTTCCAGGTAACTGACGCGTTCCTGTAGAAACTCCGTCGAGGGAGCTACTTGCCGTGTGCGCATCATCCCTCCACCAGTATGGCAAAAGCCTCTTCGATCTGGGTCTCGGACTGCTTCAGGATCGTTGCCAGTTGGCTGACCGGCAGCCCGAGGCGGTCCCAGGCCACCGGCTCCAGGGGAGGAACATACCATTCCCCGCTGGAACCGAACTCAAAGGCCTGGCAGATGATATCCGCCAGATGGACGATAGCCACCTCAAGGGGAAACTGAACCACCATGCGGGGGGCATGATGGGCGACCACCGCCTCGTAGATGTTGGCGGGGCTCTTCCAGGCACGGAGCCGCCCGCCACCCAGCTCGCCATGCTCGAACCCCAGCCATGGTCGAACCCCAGGGCCTGCTGCTCGGTCCGGAAATAGAGCTGCTTCTGCCTCCTGTTCGTCAACATCAGCTCTTTGGCCGTTTCGGGGATGGCGGTACACATCACCAGATGGCCCACATCGTGGAGCATGCCTGCGACAAAGAAGCGTTCCACGTTGTTTTCACGCAGGCAGGTCGCCAGGGTGCGGGCAACGATGCCGCAGGAGATGCTGTGCCGCCAGAACTGTGCCATGTTCATGAGGTCCGCTGGTATCCCCCTGAAGACCTCGATGACCGATGCCGCGAGCGCCAGGTCGCGCAACTGCTGGGTGCCGATGATGGTCACCGCCTTGGAGATGGAGTCGACCCTGGCGTAGCAGCCGAACATCGGGCTGTTGGCAAGCCTGAGTATCCGTGCCGTCAGCCCCTGGTCTTCGGTAATGATCCTGGCTATATCGGCAATGGAGCTGCGGGGATGATTGATGGTTTCGCTCAGCCGTTCGTAGAAATAGGGGAGCGAATAGACCGTCCGCGTCTGCTCCACGAGCTGTTTCAGGGTGATGGTCTCAGGAGATCCCATGCAGAGCCCTCCGCAGTGCCGCGAGATGGAAGAGTTCGCGCATGACCGGGTAATCGAGGTTCGCATTGCAGAACAGGGGAAGTAGTTCTGCCTCGGCAGCGGCGAGCTGTTCGGGAGTGATCTCGTCCGGAAGATGCGAAGCGGCATCGACTTCGTCGATTCCGGCGATGTCCACCTCCACCACCCCCCAGGTCCTGAACACGACCAGATGCTTCTGGGTCAGTTCCGCCCCCTCCCCCAAAAGCAGCCTGCCGGTCTGGTCGTGCACATCGGTCGCCAGGACCATGCCCACTTCAAGGTTGTCGATCTGGATGATCCCCATGCATCTCTCCTCAAACTTTCGCCCCGTCGCTCCGGAGCAGCCTGCGGCACCGCGGCCGGTTATCGCGCGGATGCCGGGTTGCCGCCAGGATAAGCGGTACATTCTTTTCTTCGGCAGATGGGCAAAATAATTAACTGCAGCGGGGAAATGGGGGAGAAACGAAGAAATGCCGGGGGAGCGAAAGAGACGGCGGCCAGATGCGTCGGCACTGTCCGCCGGTAGCCGGTTCGGGACGCTACTGCCAGTCTTCCTTGCGGATGTTGTACTTCTTTATCTTGCGGTAGATGGTTGCCATGTTCATGCCGGCATCCCTGGCCGCAGCCTCGATATTGCCATGGTTTTTGCGTAGAAGTCCCTTCAGATACTCCACCTCGAAACGGGACAGCGCCTTGTTGTAGTCCCCTTCCTCGATGAAGGCGTCCCCGCCCTCTTCGGTCCGCTGGACCTCTATGAACTGGGAGAGTACGGCCAGGCTTATGTAATCGCCGGTCTCCATTGCCATGGAGGCCTCAATGACGTTCTTCAACTGGCGAATGTTGCCGGGCCAGGGATAATGGGCCAGGGCGTCGAGAGCATCGGGGGCGAGCCCCTTGACCTGGGTGCCGAACTTGCTGTTCTGGTGGTTGATGAAATGGATCGCCAGCAGCGGGATATCCGACACCCGCTCGCGCAAGGGGGGTAGATGGAGGTTAACCACGTTCAGCCGGTAGTAGAGATCCTCGCGGAAGGAGGTGTCCTTGACAGAGGTCTTCAGATCGGCATTGGTGGCCGAAATGATCCGGACATCCACCTTGACCGTTGCCCGGTCGCCGATCCGGTGGAACTCCTGCTCCTGGAGGAACCGGAGCAGGGTCTTCTGCACGTTCATGGGGAGGTTGCCCACCTCGTCCAGGAACAGGGTGCCGCCGTCGGCCTTCTCCAAAAGCCCCTGCCGGTCGGATGTGGCCCCGGTGAACGCCCCTTTCTTGTAGCCGAACAGCTCGGATTCCAAGAGCGACTCGGGAAGGGCGCCGCAGTTGATGGCAACGAACTTCTTGTCCTTGCGCAGGGAATTGTAGTGGATGGCCTGGGCGATCAGCTCCTTGCCGGTGCCCGACTCGCCGGTGATAAGCACCGAGGTGTCGCGGATGGCGATCTTTTCCACCCGCTCCAGGACCTGTTTGAGACTATCCGAGGCACCGACGATCTTGTCGAAACGGAACTTGCCGAACAGCTCTTCCCGCAGTTCCCGGTTCTCCACCAGGCGCTGGGTGTGCTTGAGGGCGTTTTTCACCCGGTAGAGCAGCTCCTCGGGCTCGAACGGCTTGGTCAGCATGTCGTAGGCCCCCTTGCGCAGGGCCTGTATGGACATCTCCACCGTGGCATAGGCGGTTATCATGATGACCGGGATGCTCGGATCTTTCCCCTTGAGCCGCTGCAGCACCTCCAGGCCGTCCATCCCCGGCATCTTAATATCGCTCACCACCATGTCCCATTCGCCGGGGACGAACTCCTCCACTGCGTCGAAAGAGCGGGTGTATCCCTTGACATCGTAGCCGTTGTCCAGGAGCACCGCCTCCATCATGCGGCAGAGCCCCTCCTCGTTATCGATTACCATGATCCGTTTTTTAGCTGACACGTCAGTACCTCATATCATCACAGTGTTGCTGCCGAAATGGCGACTGCTCCAGATACCCTGCAGTGGCATGCCTGGCCCCGAACTTCAGAGCTCCTCCTGCTCCCGCGGCAGACGTATGGTTACGGTGGTTCCCACTCCTACCACGCTGTCGATCCGGACCTTGCCATGGTGCATCTCGACGATCTGCTTGGTAATGGCGAGTCCCAGCCCGGTCCCCTTTTCCTTGGTGGTGAAGAACGGTTCGAAGATCTTTTCCAGGTTGTCGGCAGGGATGCCGGCGCCAGTGTCCCTGAAGGATATGTCGATAAATCCGTCGTCGGCCATTGCGGTCCCCACCACCAGGCTCCCCCCTCCCGCCATTGCCGCGCCTGCGTTGAGGATCAGGTTGATGGCAACCTGCCGGATCTGGTCGCCGTCCGCCATGATCTCCGGGAGGTCTTCGCACAGCTCGGTCCGCACGGTTACGTGGTGCATGTCGGTATGATTGGCGGCAAAATCGACGATCTGCTCCAGGAGGCCGTTGATATCGGTCGGCTCCATGACCGGTTTGGGAGTCCGGGCGTAGGAGAGGAGATCCTGGACGATCTTCTTGCACCGCTTGCTCTCCCGTTTGATCTCGTGCATGTATTTGAAGCCCGGATCATCGGGCGACATCTTTCCCTCAAGATAGCTGGCATAGCCCAGGATCACCCCGAGCGGATTGTTGATCTCGTGGGCAACCCCTGACGAGAGGACCCCCAGGGAAGCCATTTTCCCCTGTTGCGTCAGGGTGGCCTCCATTTCCTTGTTGTGCTTGATGATGGTGGTCATCCGGTTGAAGGCGGCGGCAAGCTCGCCGAACTCGTCGCTGGTCTCCTCCGGCATCCGTTCGTTCAGGCGCCCCCGCTTGACCCGGCGAATCACCTCGATCATCCGGTTGATCGGATCGGTCAGGACCTTGGAGGCCAGCACCACCATACCCGAAGCAATCGCCCCCACCAGCAGGGTCAACAGGACGATGCTGGTCGTGATCCGCCCCTTGATCTTGTTCGGCTCGCTGTAAAACTCATCCTCGTAGGAACCGACAGCGACGATCCAGTCCCACGGCTTGAAATATTCGTAGCGGACGATCTTCATCCTGGCCGCCCTGTCCCCTTTGTTCTTCCAGGGATAGCGTATCCAGCCCTTTTTGTTACGGCACATCTCGCGGATGAAATAGGACCCGTTCACGTCGCGGGCATCGAAGATGTTGGCCCCTTCGTCAAAGGGATGGATCATCAGGGTCCCTTTGCTGTCCATGCAGTAGATGTATCCCGTGTCGCCGACCTTCTTGCCGCGGATCTTGGCCTTCAGCTCCTCGAAGGAGTTGCGTTCGAACGCGGCATCCTCATAGGTTTCATCCACATAGCTGCCAACGGCAATGATCCAGTCCCATTCGCGGAAATAGCGGTAGGCCACGATCTTGCGCCGCGGGTGGGTATCGCCGAGGGTGGCGTTGCGCCAGGGGTACATGATGTAGAGGACCTCTCCCGGCTTCGACTGCCTGGCCGCCTCACACATGATCCGGATGAAATAACGGCCGTTCTCGTCCCGCTCGTTGTAGACGTTCTCCCCTTCGCGGGCGAGGTGGACCATCAGGTCGCCATTGGTGGTCATGGCGTAGATGTAGCCCGTCTCCCCCACGTTCACCTTCCGGAGCGACTTGCGCGCCTCCTGCCGGGCCGCTGCCAGGCTGAGGCGGCCATTGGTATACTGCCGGTGCTCCGCCTCCACCAGGTTGTACGAGAGATTGACCAGGGTCGCCAGCTCAAGGTTGAGGGTTTTCTGTTTGTCCCGTTTGTAGACCTGGAATTGCTGGTGATGGGCGTTGAGGAGATCGGTGGTGAAGGTGGCCATGTGCTGCAGATCGTCCATGCTGGTGCGGGTGATCCCCAGATAGGCCTGGCGAGAGGCGATGGTCCCGACGATGGCGCCAACCAGCACAATGGGAACGATCACCAGCGGCATGACCACCACCAGCATCTTCCAGCGGAGCCGCAGGTTATCCAGGAACCTGAACAGATATCGGCGCATCAAACCCCTTTCCATTTTCCAACCTTCCAGATCAGCGGATTATCCTGTAAACAGCATGCAAATTTCCAGAAAAATCTTGCAGTACTGAGAGTTTTACCTCCTGGCGGCAAAATATTCCGCCATTTCACTTCACGTTTTCATGAGACATTTCACATAACCTGATGATCTATGGGAGTTCTTGCAGACACTCTGACACTTTTTTTCACACAATGGTCCGCGAATTCACGGCAAACGAAAGACACCGCTCTCAGCCAAATCCTCGCAATTATCCGTAATGATTGGATGTTAATATAGTCTAATATATGGTATGTAATTTGCACCACTTAATTAATTAATGTCAAATGCCGATCAAGCTTTTGTGTGAAGGTACATCATCTGTCCAAATCCGCTACATGCCAATAAACACGTTTCGCAAGGAGTGCCCATGAATTGCTGGCATAAGAACGTGCACGTACTGCTCCGGCTTCTCACCCTCGCCACGATCGTGGCATTGCCGGTTCTCCTTGCCGTTTCCGCCCACGCCACCCTCCTCTGCCAGGATTGCCACGGCACCAGGACCCCTGCCGACATCAGGCCACTGGACGACGGTTACCAGCGCAACCCCTACACAGGCGGCTTCATCGGCAACCATCGCACCCATATCCCCGCCCAAGCCACGGCAGCTTCCTGTGAACCCTGCCATCCGGGCAGCTCGACCTACGACATCAATCACCGTAACGGCCTCATCACGCTCAGGGCCGACCTCAATCAATCCCTGCTGCGAACGGTCTATGGCCCCTATTCCTCATCCACCTCCTTCCCGCAGACGTCGATGCCGCAACCGAGTTCCTGCAGCAACGTGAACTGCCACTTCGAGCGGCCGTTCACGCTCCCCTGGGGGAGCACCCCCCTTGCCAACGACACGTCCGCAGACTGTTCTGCCTGCCACCAGGCGCCACCGACAGACGGATCGCACGGTAAAAAACACGGCGACTACTTCGGTACCGGTTTCGACAGCTGCTCGCGCTGCCATGTCGACCACCGGCAAGACCCCGATCCGCACCAGCATGCGCTCGATGCGGGTAAACGCGGCATCCAGCTCCGCTTCTCCAGCCTGCCCACCGGACAATGGCAATACGGCGGCGACGTGAGCTACCCTGCCTACCTCCCGAGCCATAACCCTTCCCGTAACGGCGCCTGCACCAACATCTACTGCCACAGCGACGGTCAGGGAAGGAATGGGGCAGAGACCCCGACCTGGTCGTCAACCGCGACAACCACCTGCATCTCCTGCCACAAGGGGCAGGGCGCGGACAATACCGAAGCGAACTGCGCCGCCATCGGCGGGACATGGGACACGGAGCACGGGCTCTGCACCCCATTCCTGAACATGACCTCCAACGGTCACGGCCGACTGGTAGGGCCGCAGTGGATCAGGAAATACCCCTGTACCTACTGCCATAACGAGACCGTGGCGCCGGTCAGGGATGCCAACGGCGGCGTAACCGACGGTGCCATCCTCTACGGCAAGCACGTGAACCGGCAGAAGGACGTGGTGATGGACCAGAAATGGGCCATCGTCGGCAAAAACCCTCCCTCGTACGATCCGGCAACCAAGGTGTGCGACAACGTCTACTGCCACAGCGACGGGACGAACGACCCGGAGCAGATCCGCCCCTTTGGCTGGACCGAGCGGAAGACGAACTGCAACACCTGCCACGGCCACCCGCAGGGGAGCTGCAGCAGCGCGGGCTGCCACGACGGCCGGCCCAGAGACGGCGGCGGATACTGGACCCTGCCCGAGCGGTTCGGGAATGTCTCCTCCTACACCTGGCCCGCCGGCGAGGAGTGGAAGGCTGCCATACCGATGTTCGCCAATGCCGGAGCTGGAACGGACCGGGCCAACTCGCACAGCCGCCATACCGACACGGAGTTCACCTGCGATCACTGCCACGCATCTACCACCATCAACGGGCTCTGCACCGACTGCCACACGGATGGCCTGCCGCCGGGGAGCATGACCGAAGTTTCGCACTTAAACGGCGCCTATCACGTCAACAAGACCAAGGACGTGGTCTTCAAGAACGGCGGCTCCTACGACATCTCCGGCAAGGTCTGCAGAAACACCGAATGCCACAGCGGCAGCGACCCGGTCTGGGGTGAATCGGTGACGCGTACCGTCATCTGCCTGAGCTGCCACGGCACCTCCGGAGTCGACGTCGACGACTTCGAGGCCTTCAATGGCAACAAGGGGAAGATCAACCTGAACGAGTGGCGGGCAAGCGGCCATGGCCGCCAGACCGCGGACGGCCCCTACCCTGCCAGCGGCAACCCGGCAGCCAACTTCCCCGGCAACCCCTGCTGGTACTGTCATGACAACACCATCCTGCACAAGGACGCCGGCAACCCCTACCGTCTGCGCATCCACCAGCAGTTCAGCCAGCGGTTCTTCAAGGAATGCGGCTACTGCCACATGGAGGGTATTGACAGCGAATGCCTTGGTTGCCACTACTCCGCGGAATCCCTTGCGCTGCAGCTCTCTGCGCCGCAGGTAATGACGGCGCACAACGACCGGCTGATCACCTCCGGCTGCCGCGCCACATCCTGCCACGACAGCGACGCAACCACCCACAACAGCGGCTCGCCGTTCTGGAGCAAGGCGCAGAACGAAGATGTCCGGAGCCAGTACCTGATGATGGGGGTCTGCCTCAAGTGCCACGATGACGACAGCGGCGGCAAGTGCACCGAGTGCCACACCGCACCGGTCAACAACCCATTGAAATACTCCCTCGGCTTTGACCCCGGCACCGGCTACATCAAGCCGCAAAAGGCCATAGCCTCGTCCGTCCACTTCGGCTACAAGCACTACCGCGCCTACCAGGCAAACGGCGTCTGGAAAGGGGGCAAGTTCTGCTGGGACTGCCACGACCCCCACGGCGACAGCAATATCTATATGGTGCAGAAGAAGGTGGCCACCTCCACCGACGGCAAGTTCGGCAAACCGCTCAGCCGTGCCGACGTTTCCTTCACCAGGAAGCAGACCGGCCTCGACTATGCCCGTATCGAAACCCCGTACGACGGTATCTGCAATGTCTGCCATTCCTTCGAGAGCAAGCATTTCACCTATCGCAGCGGCGACAACCACAATACCGGCAGGATCTGCACTACCTGCCACGAGCACCGCTTCACCGACAGCCATGCCGACAAGCAGGCCTGCAATTCCTGCCACAACAACAAGCCGGTACCGCGCCACTCCGGGTTCGGCCTGCCCAAAGACTGCACCAAGTGCCACGGCGGGGCGATCGGCATGCGGATGGACGTCATGGGGCAGTTCAGGGCCAATTCACATCATGTGCAAGGAGTGGAGGTATCCAACAAGCACTGCTACGCCTGCCACTGGGAATCGACCCCCGAGGGGCTCATCGATGTGCGCTACCACGAAGGATTCAACTTCAAGAACTACTCCACCGTCAAGTTTGCCAAGGTCGACCTGACGATCTGGGGAGCGAACCAGCGGCCGGTCTATTACAGCATGACGACCGCCGTCACCTTCACTGCGTCCAACATGATGCAGGACACGGGCGTGGCCAGGGCAGAGGCGGCGAAACTGAACAACCACTGCATCTCCTGTCACAGCGATCAGAACAACGACTCGACGCCGTTCAGCGACTGCAAGACGCCGCGGGAATACGCCTGGGACAGCCGGAGCATCGAAGCGCGCTACAACAGGCCTGAGACGACCGCCTGGGGCAAATACAACTCCACCAGCTATTCGACGGCAAACAAGAAGGACAAGGTCATCAAGGCGTTCTCGGCGCATGGCAACGCAGTCGCCAACCAGGGCGGCTTCAAGAACTACAGCGGCTTTGACGGCGTCATCCCGAATACCCGGGGAGGAGCCAACAACGTCACCTGTTTCGACTGCCACAGCTCCCACGGCTCCAAGGTTACCGGCATCAGCTCAAGCTACGTCACCTTCAACGGCACCCGCAACGGCGCCAACCTGAAGGAGACCCAGGCCGGCAAAGGTGGCTACAGTATGAGCTACAAGGCCTCGTCGAATCAGGACACCGGCACCGTGAACCCCTACAGCGCAGGGGCGGGCCAGTGCTTCGACTGCCACCTGACGCAGAATGCAGTAATGCACGGACCACCCCCTGGGGTTATCAGAGCACGTTCGGCGCCAGCGCACCGATCATGGCCTACACGGATACACTGCGGTTCGGCCAGGGGGTAAAGGCGATGACGGCACGCTACCCCTATCGCGACGCGAAGAAAACCATTGTCGGTGGCCACCTGAAGGCATCGGCCATGCTCAACTACACCACGGCGGCCAGCGACCGGATCAACGGCCTCTGCACGCCATGCCATGATCCCCACGGCGTCAGCCCTGGCATCGGCGCCAACCAGGAGTATGCCGTGCCGCTGCTCAAGGGGACCTGGCTCTCCTCACCGTTCAGGGACGACACACCGCCACCGAACCCGACAGGGGCCAACAGCACGGCCATCTCCTGGGGCAAGGCAGGCGGCTACAGCCCCTCCACCCCGCCGGTGACCAACTACCGGCTGGAGAGGAACACCTTCTCCAACAAGCGTCTCAACGAGACAGACGCCCAGTTTGCCGGCCTCTGCATCCGCTGCCACAAGAAGGAAAACCTGACCGACGGCATCAACAAGAACACCTCCTTCAAGAGCCTGGACCGGATTCACGAATCGGTCTCGGGGTGGGGTGCCAACAGCGAGCACTCGTTCTCCTGCTCCAAATGCCACCAGCCGCACAACTCGGGCCTGCCCCGGCTGATGCAGACCAACTGCCTCAACTTTAACCATCGCGGCTTTAAGTCGTCGGGAGGGCAGGCGGTCATGGCCGACACCGTTGACAGCCGGGCACACAGCCGCGCCAGTCAACATCGCGGCTACCCGGTCGCAAACGTTCTCGGCAACTCCGCCACCTCCGAGGCGGCCACCAGCTGCCACGCCAGCGCACCGCTCAATACCGGAACCTGGCCGAGCAACAACCTCTGGAACAACGTGACACCATGGTAAGGGGGACCAAGGGTATGCACCATCTCGAAGCAACAGTGATGACTCCTGTCGGTCACCTCAACAGATGCCATGCAAGGGAGAGGTCGATGCGCATTGCCAACGGCTTAACGTACCGTGTTGTCGCAGTTCTGCTGCTGGTTCTGTCAGCGCTCTGCCCCACTCCCTGCCATGCCAAGGGGGGAGACATGCTCTGGCAGTCCGGCGACCTCCAGGCACACCGTCAGCAGGCAGTCGCATCGGCAGCCGACAGCGCCGGCAACCTCATCGTCACCGGCTTCCGCAACCTGTCGAACAGCACCGACGACGATTACTGGACCGTGAAATTCGACTCGAACGGCGAGGTGGTCTGGCGGGCCTTCTATAACCGCAACAACGGATCAGACCAGGCCACGGCGCTGCTCGTCGACGATAACGACGACATCATCGTGACCGGTTATACCTGGAACGGTTTCAACAATGATATCTACACGGCAAAGTACAGCGGGACAGACGGGACGGTCATCTGGGAACACACCTACAGCGGCACGGCCAACGGCAATGATGTGGGGATCGCCCTCGCCCTGGACGCCTCGTCCGACACCCTCTATCTCGGGGGGTATACCCAGAACTCCGCCGGGAACGAAGACTACCTGGTGCTCGCCTACGACAACACCGCTTCGGGCAACAACCCGCCCGGCTCCGTCATAACCAGGGGGGGCTCGGCAGGCGGCAACGACAGGATCGCAGCACTTGCCGCAAATGAAGACGGTCTGGCAGTGACCGGGACATCCTGGAACGGCACCGACTTCGATATCCTCACCATCATGTTCGAACCGTCAGGGAGCGAGCGCTGGCACGTGCGCTATGCGTCCACCGGCAGCTATCCGGAAACAGGGCGTTACGTCCGGTTCGACGCGACAGGCAACGTGGTGCTGGCGGCAACGGCAGCCAACCCCCTGGATTTCGATATCTATGTTGCCAAGTATGCCAAGGTGAGCGGTAGCGTCGTCTGGGAGCAGACGCATAACGGGGCGTACGACGACGAACCGATGGGGCTCGTGGTGGGAGGGGACGGCGACATCTACCTGACCGGCTACACCTGGACCCTTGCCGGCAGCAACGATTTCTATACTGTACGCCTGGCCGGCACAACGGGCAGCACGGTCTGGCAGCAGATCTACAACTCCAGCGCCGACAATTCCGATATCGCTACGGCCACGGGCATCGCGGTCGACGACAGCACGAACGGCGATGTCTATGTCACCGGCTACACCGTCACCAACGGCAATTACGACTTCCGGACCCTGAAGTACAAGAAGGAAAACGGCCACCTGCTCTGGCAGCAGAGCTACAACGGCACGGCAAACCGCGCCGACAGGACTGTCGGCATTGCCCTGGCGCCGAACAACGGCCTGTACGTCTCGGGCTGGAGCGACATGACCGCGGCGATCGCCAATGAAACCGCCACGGCCACCGGCGGGACCGTCAACACCATCGTCAATGCCGGCAAGGCCTGGACGACCGACCAGTGGACCGGCATCTACATCATGATGACGAGCGGGGCAAATGCCGGGATCTCCCGCAAGATCGCCGCGAACAGCGCGAACACCCTCACCTTCTCCCCTGATTTCGGCACTGCCGTGGCTCCGGGGGACGGCTACTACCTCTTCGACAAGGACGACTACGACCTGCAACTGATCAATTACGACCGGGGCGACCTGAACCCGCCGACGAGCCTCGTCTCCGAAACGGTCGAAAAGGCCGGTGACGGGACCTACCGGATTCATCTCACCTGGGAGGACAACTCGGCCGACGAGACCGGCTTCATCATCGAGCGGAAGCTGGGGGAACTCGGCACCTGGAGCGAGGTGGGCCGCGTAACCGCAAATGTCACCTCCTACGACGACGCCGGCCTTGCTGCCAACGAATATTACTACTACCGGGTCAAGAGCTACCGCCTGTCCGAAGAGAGCTATCCCGGCAACGAGGCCCACTCCCTGACATTCCTGGTGACCTACCTGACCCCGCTCTGGCAGATCCCGTACAACGGCGGCGAAAACATGGAGGACTATACCACCGCAATCGGGGTGGGGCAGGACGACAACCCCGTGGTAACAGGGCGCAGCGACAGCGGCCTGATCGGCATGTTCGACTTCTATACCCTCAAGCTGAACCGGGAGACCGGCGCCAAGATCTGGGAAGACCGTTACGACAGCATGCAGAACGAGATGGACACCGCCATCTGCCTGTCGGTGGACAACGGCAACAACGTGGTCGTTTCGGGCTTCGACATCTACCTGATCAAATATCTGGCCGACGGCACCCAGGCCTGGACCATCACGCCGATCGACGGCGGCCGCCACGACTACCCGTCGGGCATTGCGCTCGATCCCCAGGGAAACGTGGTGATCACCGGCTACCGCCAGGGCTCACGCGGCGAAGTCACCGACCTGGACAATTTCGACTTCTACACGGCCAAGTTCTCGGCCGCCACCGGGGCACTCCTCTGGCAGGAGACCTATAACCCCTACGGGACCGGCGATGCACGGTCAATGGGGGTTGCAACGGACAGCGACGGAGACATCTACGTCTCGGGCTTTGCCACGAACACCGCCGGCAACAAGGACTTCTACACCATCAAATATAACGGCAGCAGCGGCAGCCGCCTCTGGGAACGGAGCTACGACGGGCCGGCCCATGGCGACGACGGGGCGATAGCGGTCAAGGCAGACCCGATTATCGGGAAAAACCCGCTCGACGCCAATATCGTGGTGGTAGGGACACAACTGACCAATCAGTCGGGAAGCGACAGCGACGTCCAGCTGATCCGCTACAGCAGGGACGGCGAAATCCGTTGGGAGCGGACCCTGCTCAGACCGGGCGTGGCCGATACTGCCGAGGCAGTGACCATGGACGGCTCCGGCTACATCTATGTCGCCGCGGATACCGGCGACGACCTGGACAAGAACATCGTCTCGGTCATCTACGACTACGAGGGAACGCTTTTGGGGGGCACCACCTATGACGGCGGCCACGGCTTCGACCAGGCCAGCTCCATCGCCGTCAACCACCAGGGAGAGGCGTTCATCGCCGGCTACACCACCAATGCCGCCCTGAATGCCGACTACATCGTCATCAAGCAGAAGAACACCTACAAGCTGGTGCCGACACCCTTTACTGCCGCTCCCCAGGCCGACTACCGCCTGATCAATCTCTCCTGGCGGGACAACTCCCCCGGCACCCGGTTCCGGATAGAAAAGACCCCCGGACCGGCCACCACGGACAGCGTCTGGGAACTCCTGGTGGACAGCAATCCCGGCACCACCGGCTATGCCGTCAGCGGACTTTCCCCCAACACCCAGTACTGCTACCGGATCGAGGCGTATGAAGGAAGCCTCGCCTCCCGCAAGGTGATCACCTGTGCCACGACAACCCTGACCGCCCCTGTGCTGAACCCGGCAAGCGGCGTGACCACCTCTGCAATCACCATCTCCTGGCCCGATATTCCGGGCAACACCGGTTACAAGGTCGAGCGGAAGATCGGTTCCGGGAGCTGGGAGACCGCCCCTGGCGGCATCCTGGCCGCGAGCACCGTCACCTACACCGACACCGGGCTTACCGCCGGGACCCAGTACACCTATCGGGTCAGCGCCCAAAACGGCGCCGGGTACTCGCTCCCGAGCAGCGAGCTGGTGGTCTGGACCCTCCCCGCGGCCACGACGCTGAACGCCCCGGTACCCTACGCGCCGACCCGCGTCGACCTTTCCTGGAGCAACGTTGTCGGCGAAAGCGGCTACCGGATCGAACGGAAGGCGGGAAGTGCGGGCAGCTGGGATACGGTTGCGACCAAGTCGGTCGACGTACTCGCCCACAGCGACACCACCGCAGTCAACAACACCGAATACTACTACCGCCTGTTCGCCTACAACGCGAGCGGCGACAGCGCGCCGAGCGCGGAGTTGCGGGTCGTCACCCTCTCCGCCAATGCCGTCGCCCTGACCGTGGCATCGAACGCCACAGCGGCCACGACCATCGACCTCACCTGGACCGACCTCCCCGACGAGACCGGCTACATCGTCCAGGAGTCGTCCTGCCGCTACCCCACAACCCCGTCGTATTGCAGCAACCTGACCAACGATACCTACTGGTATGCCTGGACCCAGGTGGGGAGCGTCCTGGCCGCTGACACGACCAGCTACCAGCGGACCGGGCTCTCTGCCGCCAATGCCTACCGCTACCGGATCATCGCCAACGTTCCCCTCTCCAACGGGGCGACCAGCAACACCACCATCCCCAGCAATCTGAAAGGGGCGTGGACCTGGCTCGCCGCGCCGACCCTGACCGTGACCCCCGCCTCCGAGACCTCGCTCGCTCTTTCGTGGACAAACGGCAACGGCGAAACCGGCTTCACCATCGACCGGAAGCCGGGGGCGGCCGGGACCTGGGCACTGCTCACCACCAAGGGGATCAACATCACGACCCACACCGACACCGGCCTGGCCCTGCAGACCGAGTACTGCTACCGGGTCTCCCCCACCAACACGGCTGGAAATGCGGACCTGATGCTTCCCCCACCGGTCAGCAGCGAGCAGCAGTGCCTCCCGACGCCGCTGCCGGCCCCGACGCTCAACGCGCCCGTGCCCGACTCCCCCACCCAGGTCACCGTCTCCTGGAACAACGTCGCCGGCAACAGCGGCTACGAGCTGCAGCGCTGCCAGCTCGTAAACCAGGGCTATCCCCAGTATGGAACGGCCTACCTGAACAGCGACAGCTACTGGACCGGCTGCACCGCCATCCCGGTCGGCACCGACGTCACTTCCTACGTCGACACCGGCCGGACCGCCGGCTATACCTACCGCTACAAGGTGCGCGACCTGTACGGGACCTCGCCGGTCTACTATTCGGCCTGGAGCATCGCGATGCCGGTCACCCTCCAGCCCCCGACCCCGGCCATCAGCTCCATTACCGTCAACGGCCCGACCCAGCTGACGGTCAACTGGAGCAACGTCTTCGGCGAGATGGAATACCGCCTGGAGTGGAAACCGCGCAGCGGCGCCGACTGCACGGCCGGGGAGTGGAACCCCTACATCACCGTCGCCCAGAACGCCACGTACTATGCCCATGCCTCCCTGGCTCCCGGCAGCTATTACTGCTACCGGATCTCGGCGGCAAACGGCAGCCTGGTCTCCGCTCCGAGCGCCGCGATGGCCCAGACCACCACCCTTGCCACGCCGGTCCTCGACCCGCTCGCCAACATCACCGTCTCCACGGCGACCCTCTCCTGGGCGACCGACCCGGCCGCCACCGGCTACAGGATCTGGCGCAAGATCGGCGAAACCGGGACGTACTCCACACTGACATCAGTAACCCCGACCGTGGGCACCACCAGCTATACCAACAGCGGGCTGACTGCCGGGACCTACTACGGCTACCGGATCGAGGCGCAAAACGCCGGGGGCTATTCCCCCCAGAGTGCCGAACAGACCACGATAACCACACCGGCTGTCCCGGTCATATCCGCAACCACCATCTCGGCCGATACCGCCTCCGTTTCCTGGGCGCTGGTCAAGGGGGCAACCAACTACAAACTGGAGCAGCGGCTCGCCGAAGACCCATGGGGCGAGATAGGCAACGTTGCAAACGCCTACGCCGAAAGTTACTGCGGATATGCCGCGCCGCGCGTCAACTGCCCGAGCCTCTCCCCGACCGCGACCAGCTACACCTCCCAGGGGCTTTTTGCCGGTTCCGACTACTGTTACCGGATGAAGGCCTGGAACCCGACCGGCGGCGATTCCGTTGCCAGCGCCGAGGTCTGCGTCAGGACCTCTGACCTGGCCGCGCCCCAGCTCACGGCAACACCGCACGATTCGCGCAGGATCGACCTTTCCTGGAACTATCTCCCCCCGTCGTGCAGCGGCAGTTGCGAACCGCCGACCGGCTTCCTCGTCGAACGGCAGATGGGCGGGACCTGGCAACGGCTCGTCGTCACCCCGGCCACAACGGCAAACTATACCGACCCGTGGGGGATCGACCCCCAGACGCGCTACAACTACCGCATGCTCGCGTTCACCGGTGCCATGGAGCTGTTCGATCCGGGTATTCCGGCCGCAACCTGGAGCCAGCAGGGCGTGACCCTGACGAGCAGCGGTCAGGTGGCGGTGAACGATTCCACCACGCCGATCAGCATCGTCGACCCGGCTAACGGGACCATCTCCATCGCAGCCGCAAATGGCGGCGTGCTCCTTGCCACCGACAGTGCCGGCGGAGGGACGGCAGCCACCTACAACTACGCCAGGGTCAACTATCTTGCCCCTGCTACCCTGCATGGCAACTTCGACCTCCAGATCGACTTCACCATCCCGAATGCGCTGCCAACCGCCACCCAATACCACTCCCTGGGCAGACTCCATGTCAGCCTGCCGGCAGGAACCGGTGAAAACTATGCCTGGGTGGAGCGTACCGCCACCAGCTACAATGCCTCTATCGTCGTGAATGGCGTCGCTTTCAACGGCACCGTCGCCACCGGCGACACCAGCGGCAAGCTCAGGATCAGCAGGAACGGCACCACCATGACCGCCTCGACCTGGACCGGCGGCAGATGGCAGACCATGGCCGTGGCAAACGGCACCTCCAGCGACGCGGCCAGCGCCGTGCACCTGACGCAGTATGTCCAGCGCAACGAAGCGGTTTCCCTGAAGATGCTGTTCGACAATTTCGCGGCAACCTCCGGCAGATCGGCCTACAGCGACCCGCCGGCCTCTGCCGTGACCTTGCAGTACGTGCCTGCTGACGGCAACTGCCCCTGATCCGGAAAAGGCAGCTGGTTCCTATCCCACAGAAAGGAGTGCCCGCAATGAAAAAGAGATATGCCGCACCGAAGGTTGTGGCATCCCAGACCGTACATCCCTGCTGATGAGCAGCTCGTCTGTCATGCCCACTTACGCCGTGGCCCTCCCTGGTCACGGCGTCTTTTTTTTCGGACTTGATCTGTACACTGATTTTCAGTATATAGATTTTCACTATGCAACTCTCCACTCCCCCCCATGCAACGCCCCCACTCCCTCGCAGAGGAGCATCCATGTACGAGATCGAGAAAAGCATCGGCTTTCTCCTGGCCAAGGCCTATCAGCGTGCCGGTGCGCTGTTCAAGGAGGAGCTGGACCCGTTCGGCCTCACCCCGCGCCAGTTCAGTCTGCTCGCCTTTCTCTGGCAGCAGGACGAGCTGTCGCAGGTCGAACTGTCGGAGCGGAGCCAGATAGACCGGACCACCATCTGCGGCCTCATCGATCGCCTGGAAAAACAGGAACTGGTCGAACGGCGACCCAACCCCCATGACCGGCGCTCCTACCTGATCTCCCTGACGCCGCGCGGCAGGGAGCTGGAAGAACCGCTCTGCGCCGCGGCCGATCGCACCCTGGCACGTTTCACCGCAGGTCTTTCGGAGCATGACCAGTCCTACCTGGTCAGACACCTGGAAGTTCTGCGGGGGGAGAGGAGGATCTATGCGACGC
This sequence comes from Geobacter sp., assembly GCA_016223015.1. Classification (GTDB taxonomy): domain Bacteria; phylum Desulfobacterota; class Desulfuromonadia; order Geobacterales; family DSM-12255; genus Geoanaerobacter. Next base: position 20,551 of record JACRPV010000144.1, read on the forward strand.
TGGATACCTAGCATCATCTGTCTGCTGGTCCTTGTCGTTCCCGCCGTGGCTGTGGCCGCCCCCACGCTCACGCTCAGGGAATGCCTGGAGCGCGGCGCCGCAAACAACCCGCTGCTCAAGGCAACGCGCCGGGACAAGGGGATTGCAGCCGCAACAGTACGCCAGTCGGCATCGCCCTTCTATCCCCGCCTGGATCTGCAGGGGGGATATACCCTGCAACAGGCCCCCCAGGCCGTGATGATCAACGGCCGCACCGCCGAAACCCAGGAAGCCGACTACGGTTTCGTCAATGCCGCTGTCACCTACACGCTCTACGATTTCGGGCGCCGCGATGCCCGGCACCAACTGGCCCGCGCCAGTGCCGAGGCGGTGGACTACACCGTCAACGCCCGCGAGCAGGATGTTGCGCTGCAGATCATCGGCAGTTATTTCGGTATCCTGGAGGCCCAGCGGCTGGTCAAGGCCGCCGAGGAGGAGGTCGTCCAGGTCGGCGAGCACAAGAAGATAGCCGACTCACTCTTCCAGCAGGGGATGGTCACCCGCAACGACGTCCTGCAGGCGGATGTCCGGCTGGCCTCTGCCCGGCAGAAGCTCCTCGCCGCCCGGAACGGGCGGGAAAACCTCTGGCTGCAGCTCAACTACCTCACGGGAAGCGATGCCGGCTTCCGCGCCGAACTGGACGAGCAGGCTGACCTGGCCCTGCCGGAGGGGACGCCGGTCGACCCGCAGCAGTCGGTGGAAAACCGCCCCGAGCTTCGCAGCCTGCGCAAAAACCTGGCAGCCAGCGAGTTCGAACTGAACGAAAGCAAGAGCTCCTTCTACCCGGAAATCTTCAGCAAGCTCGCCCTTGACTACGTGCAAAACGACAAGGTGAGCGAGCAGACCATCATGTCGGCAACCGTCGGCCTGAAGGTGAACCTGTTCGACGGCTTCGCCACCTCTGCCGCCAGGCAGCGGGCAGTGGAATCGCGCGCCAGGGCCGAGGAGACCCTGCGGCAAGCCGAAGCCCAGGCCCGCCTGGAACTGACCAGCGCCGGAAACGACGCCAGTGTGGCCCGCCAACGGATCGTTGTCACCGAAACCGCCATCCAGCAGAGCGAGGAAAATCTGCGGATCAACCGCGACCGCTACCAGGCCCGGGTAGGGACCGCCACCGACGTCCTCGACGCCCAGACCCTTCTGACCCAGGCAAAGACCGAATATTTCCAGGCCCTTTACGATTTCCAGGTCGCCTCGGCCCGCGTCCGGCGGGCCATGGGCGAACTGTAGAGGAGAACAGATGAGTGACCCGCACCATCCAGATGCTGCACCCGATGTAACTCCTGAGCCAGGCCCCGGAACCGGCGAGCCGGGGGCAGCGCAGCAGGCCGCGCCCCCCAGGCCCCCTGCCTCCGGCAGGATGGCCAAGGCGGCCGTCATCCTGTTGCTGCTCGGCATCGTCTTCATAGGCCTCGGCATTCACTGGTGGATCAGGCACCAGACCCATATCGAGACCGACAACGCCTTTGTGGAAGCGCACATCCACCCCATTGCCGCGCGGATTCCGGGAACCGTGACCAGGGTGCTGGTCAGGGACAACCAGCAGGTACGAAAAGGGGATCTGCTGGTCGAGATCGACCCGGCCGATTACCGTATCCAGGTGGATAAGGCCAATGCCGACGTTGCCGTTGCCAGAAACGAGAGCGACGGCGACAATTCAGAGGTTGGGGTTTCCCGTGCAGCCGTGCAGCAAGCCAGGGCGCAGCTGGACCAGGCCAGGCTCGATCTGGAACGGGGGAAAAACCTGTTTGCTCGGGAGGTAATCCCTCGCGAGCAGTTGGACCGGCTGGAGACCGCCAGCCGCGTTGCCGCTGCCAGGCTTGCCGAGGCCGGGGACAAACTCCGCAAGGCCCTGGCCATTGCCGGGCCGAGCGACGGCAGGAGCCGGGCCAAGGTGCGCCAGAAAGAGGCCGACCTGGCCGATGCCAGGCTCAAGCTCTCCTATACCCGCATCTACGCCCCGACCGACGGCCACATAACGCGAAAGACCGTGGAACAGGGGAACATCATCCAGCCCGGCCAGCCGCTCATGGCCCTGGTCCCCCTGCGCAACACCTGGGTCGTCGCCAACTACAAGGAGAGCCAGCTGACCTACATCCGGCCGGGCCAGAAGGTGGAATTCAGGGTGGATAGCTATCCGGGCAAGCGCTTCACCGGCACGGTCGACAGCATCATGGCAGGGACCGGGGCAGCCTTCTCGCTTCTCCCGCCGGAAAACGCCTCGGGCAACTACGTGAAGGTCGTGCAGCGGATCCCCGTGAAGATCGCCATCGACCCCTCCAGCGATCCGGAGCAGGTGCTGCGGGTCGGAATGAGCGTCGTCCCCACCGTCCTGGTGGAGCGGAAGGTGGCCGATATCCTGCGGGACCTGCTGCCGTTCTAGACGGAAAATGCTGACTCCAGTACACGCGCCAGCCATGAGCCGACCATGACCGACATCGACCAGAAACAGATCAATAAGTGGCTGATCACCATCACGGTGATGCTCCCGACCATCATGGAGATCGTGGACACATCGGTGGCGAACGTGGCGCTCCCCCACATGCAGGGGAGCCTCAACGCCGGCACCGACGAAGTGACCTGGGTCCTCACCTCCTACCTGGTGAGCAACGCCATCGTCCTCCCCATGACCGGCTGGCTGGCGCGGATGTTCGGCCGCAAGCGCTTCCTCATCACCTGCATCACCCTGTTCACCCTGGCGTCGTTCTTGTGCGGGGCAGCACCCAACCTGGCCACGCTGATTTTCTTCCGCATCCTGCAGGGGGCGGCCGGCGGCGCACTCATCCCGATCAGCCAGGCGATCCTGATGGAGACCTTCCCTCCCCACCAGCGGGGGATGGCCATGGCGATCTTCGGCATCGGCGCCATGTTCGGCCCCATTGTCGGACCGGCGCTGGGGGGGTGGATCACCGATACCCTCAACTGGCGCTGGATCTTCTACATCAATATCCCCATCGGCGTCTTTGCGGTCATCATGACCACCCTGTTCATCTTCGATCCTGACTATCTCAAGGAGGGAAAAAAGGGGATGACCATCGACTGGTGGGGCCTCGGCCTGCTGACGGTCGGGCTCGGTGCCCTTCAGGTGGTGCTCGACAAGGGGCAGCAGGAGGACTGGCTCAACTCCTCGTTCATTATCGCTTTCAGCATCGTCGCCGCCATCTCGATCATCGCCCTGATCTTTGTCGAGCTCTCCCACGAGCATCCGATCGTCAACCTCCGGCTGTTCAAGGAGATATCCTTTTCTGCCGGCAATTTCATCATGTTCGTGGTCGGTTTCTGCCTCTACAGCTCCATCATGCTGATCCCGCTCTTCCTGCAGACGCTGATGGGGTATTCGGCCACCGATGCGGGGATGGTCATGGCCCCCGGCGGGGTGGCGACGCTGATCTGCATGCCGTTCGTGGGCGCCATGCTGCAGAAACGTGACGGACGGAAGATCGTTCTGGTGGGGCTCTCGGTGGGTGCAACCGCCATGTTCATCATGCAGGGGCTGAATCTGGAGGGAAGCTACTGGAGCTACGTCTGGCCCAGGGTGGTGCTGGGGATCGGCCTGGCCATGATCTTCGTGCCGCTGACCACCGTGACCCTCTCGTCCATACCGAGGACCGAAATGGGAAACGCCACCGGGATGTTCAACCTGTTGCGCAACATCGGGGGGAGCGTGGGGATCGCCATGGCCGCAACCATGCTCGGCCGGTTCGGGCAGTTTTACCAGAATTCCCTGGCCGGAAACGTGAACCCGTACAACCCGGTCTATCAGATGCGGTCGGCGGAGTTGAAACAGGCCCTGGTTTACCGGGGCCTGGAGGCAACAACCGCCGACGCCGCGTCGCAGAAAATGATCTACGGGATACTGCTCCGCCAGGCAGGCGCCATGGCATACAACCATATCTTTTGGATCATCGGCATCGCCTTCCTGGTGATCATCCCACTCTTGCTGCTGCTCAAGCGGCCGGCCCACCAGACAGGCCCGTAGCCGCCGCCAGGCCGGCATCCCGGTCTAGCGCAGGGTAAACCAGAAGGTTGCCCCCTCCCCTTCGATCGCTTCGGCCCAGACACTGCCGCCGTGCCGTTCGACGATCCGCTGGACAATGGCCAGGCCGATGCCTGTCCCGGCATATTCCTCCTGACGATGCAGCCTCTGGAAGGGGACAAAGAGCTGATCCGCATAGGCCATGTCGAAGCCGACCCCATTGTCGCGGACGTAATGGGCGACCCCGCCCCGTTGCCAGCCGATGCCGAACTCTATCCTGGCGTTACCGGCCCGTAACGTATACTTGTGGGCATTCACCAGGAGGTTTTCCAGGCAGATCGACAGAAGCAGGGGATCGCCCATAGCGAACACATCCGGGGCGATGACGAACTCCACCCGCCTTTCCGGGTGAACATCGAGAAGGGTAGCCGCAATCTGACGGGCCACCCCCGACAGGTTCACCTCCTCGTTCTTGAGTTCGACGCGAGAGAGACGCGAAAGGGTCAGGATCGATTCGATGACCTTCTGCAGTTGCAGACTGGCAACCTCGATCCGTTCCATGAAAAATTTGGACAGCTCTTCCTTGCAGTCGGCGCACTCTTCCCGCAACGCCTCGCTGAACCCCTGCAACCGCGCCACCGGCGCGCGGAGCTCATGGGAGATGGCATAGCAGAAATCGACCAGTTCCCGGTCGGTCCGCTCATATTCCACGGTCCTCACCGCAACCAGTCGCTCCAGTTCCTCGTTGAGCCGGCGGACCTCCTTCTCGGCCCTTTTCCGTTCCGTAATGTCGTGGGCCACCACCAGTTTCAACCGCTGGCCGCCGAACCTGAGGGGAATCGCTGCCAGTTCCACATCGAAGGGAAGACCGTCGAGACGGAGCAGACGCTGCTCGATCACTGCCGTAACACGTTCGTCAGGAGCAGACCCGTCCCCCTCCCCCAGTGCCCCGTCGCGATACTCAGCAGGGAGCCGGGCCCGAAACGGCGCACCGATCAGCTCGTCCAGCGAGCCGGCCCCGAATTTCTCCACAGCCGCCGGATTCAGGTAGGTAAAGCAGCCATCCTGGTGAATCATCACCATGCTTGGTGCGAGCTCGACCACGGCCCGGAACCGCGACTCGCTGTTCCGGAGCTCTTCGGCCATCCGCCTTTCCAGCGTTACATCCGTGCTGACGACCAGGGCATAGTGAACTCCCCCCAGTTCCAGGGGCATTGCCGCAGACTCGGTGATGACGCTGCCGCCGTCGAGCCTGCGGACAACCATCTCCCGTGGCGGGATAACCTGCCCTTCTTCCACCAGGCGAAAGCATTGCTGCGTATCTCCAAGGCTGTCCGCCTCGACCAGGTCGGCAAGAGACCGCCCAGTCAGCTCCTCGTCGCTTTCGGCACCGAACAGTTTTGTCGCAGGCCTGTTCAGGCTGGCGATGACGCCATCCTTGACCAGCATGACCGCGTTGGGCGACATGGCAACCAGTTCCCGGTAGCGGGCTTCATTGTCCTTCTGGATCAGTTCGGCCCGACGGATGGTCCGCAGGGAGTCGAGACTCCGCTCGATCATCAGCTCGGTCCGTTTCGGGCTCAGAAGCTCTTCCGACGGCACATAGTAGACATTGCGCATCGCTTCGTTATCGACCATCACCAGGGGGTGGCAATGGAGCGCCCCCATGATCAGGTCGGCGTCAAAGCGTCGCCGGTCATACTGGCATATGGTCGAAACCTGGTTCACCTGCAGGAATTCATCGAGCCGGGATTCATATTCGATGAGCGGTGTGACGCTTGAGACCGCTTCCAGAATCCAGGACATCTCCGAAGCCACCCGCAGGCTGTTGTATCCTGCGGAAGCCGCCCTGCGGATCTCGCGATCGAGCAGGTCGAGCACCATCTCGGGCTCGAAGTGCTTGCGGGATATCCCCATCCGGTCGCGGGAGATGACGACGAGGGGGTCATTCGTTGCCGTGCGCATGCCTGCCAGCAGAGGATCGAGCTCCTCGCGCAGGGCAGCCATGCTCCCCGGTTCTCCGAGGAAGAGGACCCTTTCGCCGGCCGCAATCCCCTGGCTGATGAACGGGATGATGACCTCAGCACGTTGTTGCTCGTTTTCATAGAGGCAACAGACATGGTCGCCCGATCTCAAGCCAAGGTCGGCATTTATCGAGCATTCTTGGCGCATGGTGCCTCCTGGAAATGGAAGATCCAGCCGGGTAATCCCCTACTCTTTCCTTGCCACGACAAAACGGTGAAACCACGATAACACATTAGCGCAAGTTCATATAGTCTTTTCTGATTAGTCCCATTCTTTCAAGCATCTGTAACCATTGGGAGTTTTCCCACCCGGCCCCCGTACACCCTGCCCATTCAACTAGCTGATCCTGCGCTAGAATCGACCGATACTGAGAACCTACTATAGTTCGCTGCCTTTGATGCGTCCTGCACCTGCCAGGGAAGCCGGGCAGCATATGTCGCCCCTGGCGTTCAGCGCAAATAACTGCTTGACAGTGATGGGAAAACATTAAACAATTGTCTTTTTCTGATCAATGAAGAAGGGCTGTTTGCCGCCGGAACGTGCATTGACCTGATCCTTAACGGACTCGCAAGGAGGAATGACGGGTGAAAAATTTTCATGCGGTTTTACTACTGCCGTTGATCATGGCTGCGCCTGCTGCAGCCCAGGGAGAACCACAGCTCTCCATTACGCTCAATGAAGCCATCCGGCAGGTCGTCGAGAAAAACCTGGACGTCAAGGCCGAACTGTACAATCCGGCCGCTGCCGAAGCCGTTCTGCAGGGGAACCGGGGGATCTACGACACCCACCTGACCCTCGACACCAGCTACCAGGAATCCACCAGCGTCCCCACCAGTCCTGCCGCTGCAAACAAGCTCAAGG
>JACRPV010000183.1 GCA_016223015.1 Geobacter sp.
ATCGATACTCGCTTTCCCTTTGGGCCCATCAAGAGCCGGGAGCCATTCAATGGCCGGACAGCCGATGCGCAGACACGCCCGGCAGCCGGTGCAGGCATCGGAGTCGACCTCCAGGACCGGACTCCTGTCGAACCTACCCTCCCCTTTGATAAGGCAACAGGGGCGGTTGGTAACCACTACCGACGGTTCGGGCCGGGCCATCTCCTCGGCCAGGACAGAGCGCGTCGCTTCCAGGTCGTAGGGATCGACGACCCTGACATGGCGAATCCCCAGTGTGCGACAGAGAGCGGGGATGTTCACCTCGGGAGCTTCGATCCCTGCCAGGGTATATCCGGAAGCGGGATTCTCCTGACGTCCCGTCATGGCAGTGATGCGGTTGTCCAGGATGATCACGGTTGCGGGCGCCTGGTTGTAAGCCATTTCCATGAGAGAGTTGACGCCAGTGTGCAGGAACGTGGAATCTCCGATCACTGCCACGACCCGCTGCTGCTCTTCCCGGGGGAGCGCCCTGACGATACCCGACGCAGTGCTGATGGAGGCTCCCATGCAGACACAGGTATCCATGGCGTTGAGCGGAGGCATGAAGCCGAGGGTGTAACAGCCGATATCGCCGGTCACATAGGCGTTGGCACGGCTGAGGAGATGGAAGACCCCACGGTGCGGGCAACCGGGACACATGTTGGGTGGCCGGGGCGGGAGTTTTTCCTGGGCAGGTTGATGCGCGCCAATCGTTTCGGCAATGATACCTGCCCGGGCGAATGCCTCGCGAATACGGCCGGGTGAGAGTTCCCCGCAGAGTGAAATGATCTCCTTGCCGGTAACGGCAATCCCCATGGCACTGACCTGCTCCTCGATAAAGGGGTCCAACTCCTCGACAACGAAGAGTCGTTCGACCTTGGCGGCAAACTCGCGGATCAGGTTCTTGGGCAACGGGTGGACCATGCCGAGCTTCAGGGTCGCTGCCTCGGGCAGTGCCTCGCGCACGTACTGATATGTCACCCCGGTACAGATGATCCCCATGGCAGCAGAACGGTAGTCGGCCCGGTTTATGGACCAGGAGTCGCCGTACTCGCTGAGCCTGACGGTGCGTTCTTCGACCAGTGGATGCCTGACCCGGGCATTGCCCGGCAGCATGACCAGCTTGGCCGGATTCTTGACCAGTTTCGGCTCGGGCAGCCCCTTTACCGGTTCGCCCAGTTCGACGATCGATTTCCCGTGTGATATGCGGGTACAACTGCGGATCATGACCGGTGTATCGAATTGTTCGGACAGCTCGAATGCGAGGCGGGTAAATTCCTTGCATTCCTGGGAGTCGGCCGGCTCCAGCATGGGGATCTTGGCAAACTTGGCGTAATTCCGGCTGTCCTGCTCATTCTGGGAAGAGTGCATCTCGGGATCATCGGCAGCGACCAGCACGAGCCCACCGCCGACACCGGTATAGGAAAGGGTGAAGAGAGGGTCGGCAGCAACGTTGACCCCGACGTGCTTCATGCAGGCAATGGCTCTGCCTCCACCAAACGAGGCACCGATTGCCACTTCCAGGGCAACCTTTTCATTCGGTGCCCAGGAGGCATTAATGGAAGGATATTTAATTATGTTTTCGAGTATTTCGGTGGAAGGTGTGCCCGGATAGGCGCTTGCCACCCGAACACCTGCCTCGAACGCACCGCGCGCGATCGCTTCATTCCCGGATAAAATTTCCGTACTCAATGGATCTCCCTTGAAACAAAATAAGGGGGGGGGTGCCCCCTTGCTGGACCGCAACTATACTCGATTGAGGCGGTTCCTGTCAACTGCAATTAAAACGGGATTCTACAGGGTTATGGTCGATGTATGTTGACAACGGACAATGGTGGGCTAGTCTTGCTTGAAAAAACAGGGAGGTCTTCATGCGGACAATGAGAGTGCTTGGAACGGCAGTTGTGCTCTTTTTCGGGGTGGTTATCACTGATGCCGGGGCAGAAGAATCGGTGGATAAAGGGCGGGAACTCTTTAACAGTACGGTGCTGGGGAAGAACGGCAAGAGCTGTGCAGCCTGTCATCCCGGCGGGAAAAAACTGGAATGGGCGGCAACGTTCGATGATGAGAAGCTTGCCGGCATCATCAACCGGTGCATCAAGCAGGCGCTCAAGGGAAATCCGCTCCCTGCCGATTCAGATGAGCTGAAGTCCCTGGTGCTCTATATCAAGACCTTTGCCGGACCGGGCAACTGACAAACCTGTTACGGGCGGTACTTTTCCCAGGCCGAGAGAAGTACCCCTTCCAGCAGCCCGAAGTCGGAGACCGTGAGGGTTTGGCTGCCGAGCAGTTCCAGGCTCTTGAGAGTAACGAGTGTCCCGGCGATGATCAGGTCCTCCCTCCCCGGCTCCATGCCCGGAACCTGAAGACGCTCCACAGGCGTCAGCGGGAGCAGCCGGCGTAGTATGGTTTCTATCTCGCCACGCTGGATGGTGTAATTGTTGACCCGCCGATAATCGTAATCGAGCATCCCCATGCTGATTGCTGCCAGGGTGGTGGCCGTTCCCGCTGTCCCCAACACTCTGGCCCCCTCTGCCAGAGGTAGCAGTCCTTCCTGCATCAACGCCTCTTTCAGGGAGCGTAGTTCTCGTCCGATCTTGTCGTTCATGGCGTCTGTCGTAGACTTGCCTTCGGTGAGCCGTACCACGCCGATCGGGAGACTCCGGGAAAAGAGCAGTTTCCTGTTCCGGGCGATAGTGTATTCGGTGCTGCCTCCCCCCACATCGAACACCGCAATATGTTGCGGGATCGGGTCCAGACCGGCAAGAACGCCCTGCAGGGTCAACATTCCCTCGTTCTGACCGTCGATTACCTCCAGGGTTATCCCGGTGGACTCCCTTACCTGGCGACAAAACTCCGCACCATTGACTGCGTCGCGAACGGCGCTCGTGGCAACTGCCCTGATGCGCAGCACGTCGTGCTGCCTGAGCTCTCCGCTGAATTCTGCGAGTGCAGCCAGGGTCCTGTCCCATGCATCCGGGGAGATGCCCGTTTCGCGACTGAAGCCGCCCCCAAGCCTCGTGATCCGCCGCACGACGGCATGTGGGAGAACTCTCCCCTCATTGCACGTCCCGATGAGCAGACGGGCGGTATTGGTGCCAAGGTCGATGGCTGCAACAGGCTCAGGCATTTTCATTGCCCCTTCCGAGCTTGATGATGCTGAAGGCGTATTCCGCAACCTTGTCAAAGGCTGCAATAATGTCGCTGAAGACCACGCCTGCCATCACAGTACACTTCCCGTCAGTAAGCCGCTGCACATGATTCGCGTGCATGACCTCCTGCAGCCGGTCGATTTCATCCTTAAGAGCCCTCGCATCGGCAAGTATGGTTTCAGTGACGTCTTCGGGGGAACCGAGCGCCAGGTGAACAAGATCGCCGATGCGTACTGCCAGATTTTTCAACTCGGCAAGCGCCGTGCTGGAGAAAATGACCTTGTTTTCCTTTTTCTTGATCAGGCATTTAATGATCACTTCGCTCTGATCGCCCATATGCTCCAGGGTATTCACCGTGCTCAAAAATGCGGGGATGCCCAGAGCCATTTCAGTAGACAGGGGTTGGCGGGAAAGTTTTGCCAGAAAACCGGAGATCTCCCGCTGGAGCACGTCCAGGGCCTCTTCCTTTTTGTTGATGCGCAGTGTCCGTTTCGCATCGAATCGGAAAAACTGTTCCACCACGTCATCATACATGGAGGCAGCGATATCCGACATTCGGCGCAATTCGTTTCTGAGCTGCAGCATGGCAAGGGATGGCGTATTGATGACCCGATCGTCGATGAACTTGCAGTTCGCTTCGAATTCCAGACCTTTTTCCCTCCCCGGCAGGATGACCTTGGCCGATCTGACGAAGAACCCGAGGGGGGGCAGAAAAAGGACTATGCTCAGGACACTGAATAGGGTATGGCTGTTGGCGAGCAGGCGCGCCGCAGCGCCGGCTGCTGCAGGTGCTGCGGTATCGGAAACACCGGGGGTGATGTAATGGACCAGATTCTGGAATGACTGGGGAAAGAGCAGCACCAGGATTATGGCGGCGATATTGATGAGAAAATAGATGACCACCATCCGCTTGGCGGCAAGAGTCCCGCTGATGGTGGCGATGGCTGCGATTGCCGTGGTTCCCAGCACTTCGCCGATCACCATGTGAAAGCCATAGTCGTATTTCACCAGACCGCTTCCGGTCATGGCGATAACGATGCCGACGGCAGCGCTTCCGGATTGCAGCATGAAGGCGAAAAGCGCCCCGAGGAGCAGTGCGGCAATGCGCCAGGGGAAATGGGAATCTCCTATGCCAAAGCCGATCGCCCGTTCCGTCAAGGGGACAAACCCCATCTCCATTGTGTGCAGCCCCAGAAAAACGAGACCGGCGCCGAGAAGCATTTCCCCGGCATATACCCAGCGCCGTCTGCGACAGAAGAACTTGAGGATCGCCCCGACAAAGATCAGCGGCTGGGAGGCAATGGACACCTTGAAGGCAATGAACTGGACGGCAAGGGTGGTACCGATCCCGGTGCCGAGCATGACCCCCAACGCCTGATACAGCGAGACGAGTCCGGCATTGACGAATCCCACCAGAAGGATCGCTGCTGCACTGCTCGACTGCAGCGATGCCGAAAGGCAACTGCCGACAAATGCGGAACTGAGACGGGTACTGGCAAGTCTCTCCAGAAAACGGCGAATACCTTCGCCGGCAAGTCTCTGGAGCCCCTCGGACATGGATTTCATGCCAAGGATGAACAGGCCCAGCCCCCCGAGCGCCTCCCAGAGGGATGCGTAAGACATGGAATTCTCCAGATTATTTTACGATCTTGAATGGAAAGACGAAATCAGCTGGGGCCGATTTTGACGTCCCTTTCTTGTAGAAAAGGAGGCTAACCTCTTTTTTCCCCTGAAGATCGATGCGGAAGTAAAGGAGTCCGGCAACTTTGGCCTTGGGGATAATGACACCGACAGGGAGCGCCTTGGTGTAGATATCCTGGGGGTACAACTCGTAGAAATAGGGACGATCGGTCGTAAAACGGTTCTGAAACGAGGCTCTTTCATAATCTTCAAGATAATAGAAACCGACATAGGGATAGGGAATCAGGTAATAGGTATTTTTTGCCACTATATCCTTGACCATTCCCGGTGTCAGGGACGAATACTGCGTGCCGTCATTATCCTTGAGGAGAAATGAATCGTTACCGATGGCAACTTCATGGTCTGTCTGGTTGTCTACGACAACCCTGAACGACGCGACAGATCCTTCGAGATTGTAGGAAAGTATCTCGGCATCGCCACTCCTGACGGTGATCGAGATGTTATCACGGTTTATGGTCTGGGACTTTTCCTTGTCGTTGACGATTCCGTTTGCCACCGGTTCCGGGATCACCTGAAACGAAGAACATCCGGCCAAGAGCAAGGCTGATACGAAAATCGCTAAGTATCTGATGAGCATTGATCCCTCCCGAAATCGATCTGGAAACTACATAATGATACCAGATCGGCAGGTAAACAGAATCCATTTGATGATGAACCGTCAGTTATCGAAAAAATCGAGCGGATAGGTTGAAAACCTGACTTTGGGCCGATCAGCGGAGCTGGCGCCGCCATTTTCCCAGACGGATATATAGTACTCGAAGCGCAGATTGTGCCGGCTGGAAAGGTACTGTTGCGCCTGCTCGGCAAGGGCATAGGCCTTTTTGATGCGGTCTTCCTTGCCCCGTCCCTTCTGGGCCGGGAAATGTGCTTCGATCAGGATCGGGGAATCAGTCGGGAGCTGCCGGAGCCTGGGGACAAGCGAGTCGAGCTCACCCTTCATCTGCTGGTCCAGCGGCTGGTCCGCCCCTTCAGCATGCGCCACGCCTACCAGTTCGGCGCCACGCGGCAGGTTGGCATCCGCATCGTCTGCAGCCCAGAGGGAAACCGTGGCAAGCGACAGCAGAAAAGACAGCAGTACGCATGCAAACGGCCTCATTCCTTATCCCCACGTTTTATGAAGAGTATCTCGAAACGCCGGTTCATCTTGCGGCCCGGCTCGGTGGCATTGTCCGCAACCTGCTTGGAGTTTCCCATCCCCCGCACGAAGATGCGGCCGGGGTCTACCCCCTCGCGCGTAATCAGATAACTGGCGACTTCGATGGCCCGACGGAGCGAAAGGTCTGCATTGTACTTTTGCGAGCCAACGCCATCGGTATAGCCATCTATCCGGAGATATGCCCAGGTCTTGTCGGAGCGGATCTGATCGGCTACCCCGGCCAGCAGTTTCTTTGCCTCGACAGTGAGTTCGGATCGCCCCTGCTGGAAATACCCCACGACATCGGGGAAGCGGAATTTGCGATAGGCAACAAGCTTCTCTTCGATTGGAGGTGGTGTTGCCGCAGCGGACTCGCGCATCTCGCCCTTGAGGTCGAATCCGTATGTGGGTGGATTCTCCGCGATGACGGTTCCGTTTCCGGAAGCTGTATCGGGTCTCCCCGGTGGGGGAATCACTGGACGGCTCTGTGATACCTGGGGAGGAAGGATGATCTGCCCATAGGTATGAATGACGACCTCTTCCCGATCCGCATCGAGGGGCACCTCGATTTTGCTGACCGGTTCGGCAGGAGCAGGTGTCTTTACCAGCTTGGGCGAAATCGGGATGATCTTTACCGGTTTGATGTCGGCCTTCTTGGCGGCTTCCTCTTCGGCCAGGATCTCACTGGCCAGCTTTGGCACGGGCTTGATGTAGGCTCCGAGCCCTGAAGATGTGGATATACCGAAAAGGAATCGCCAGTCAGGACTGAGATCGCTCAGTCCGGCACCACCGGCAAGTGAAAAGGTGAGATAGGGGGAAAGATGGTACTGGATGCCGAGGTTCGCTTCCATGGGGCCGTCATCCTGCAGGCTCTGGCGATAGCGACTGCCGAACAGCTCTGCAGTTACCCTCGATCGTGGGGTTACCGCCAGTTCCACGCCGCCGCCGAAGAGGATCTCGTCATCGATAAGCTTGCGGCTCATGTAGCCGCTATAGGCATGTACCCCATAGTTCTCCGTCTTATAGGTCACGAACAGGCGACCGCCATAATCGGTAGAGCCGTCCCGAGAGAGGTTTTCCGAAATCCGACGCTGCAGCATGATATCGGCAGCTGCCTTGAAATTCGAACTCCGCGTACCGTAGAAACGGATTTTGGTCCCCACGTCGGCGGTATTCCGGTCGGAAGAATCTTCCTCTCCGTTGAACAGCAGGTTTGGGTACGTGCCGTAAACTTCCCAGAAAGAACCGATCCCCAGGGTAATGGCGGCAGGAACAACGAAAGCCTTATCCGTTTTTGATTTCGCCAGGTTCCCCCAGACGCCTACGGCAACATTTCCCATATCGAGCGTTTCTGCAGTCGGCACGGAAATGAGACCTGTAGGCCCTGTTTGGGTGGGCGTTGCAAAGGCTGGGGTGACGAACACGAGTGCCGTCACTGATAAGAAAAGCGATGCGGATAAATAATTCATGTGTGGTATTGGATGCTTTGGCACGAGACAAAAGGCATGGGCATATATAACAGATTATCGGCACATTTTGAAGCAAAATTAATAATTATCCGTGCTCCACCAACTGATATCCTGGAGTTTCACCCCCCTCCGCCACCCACAACACTAAGTCATATGGCGTAGTTATTGGTTAAATTGTCGCTATTTCGCTGTCAGCTTTTTGCGACACGCTCTTTGAGTTCTTTGCCGACTTTGAAGAAGGGAAGTTTTTTGGGTTTCACATCGATGGATTCACCGGTCTTCGGATTTCTGCCGGTATAGGATTTGTAGCTGTTGACAACGAAACTGCCAAACCCGCGAATTTCAATGCGATCACCGTCCATCATGGCATCGGCCATGGCATCGAAAATGGTATTGACGATCTCTTCGGCCTTTTTGTAGGAAAGCCCTTTTCGTGCTGCCAACTCCTCGATCAGTTCCGACTTGTTCATTCTGCCACTCCTTTCAACAGGGTGAATATTAAGGCCATTGCGGTTAACAACAACCTTTGAGATATCGCTTTGCAAGTGCCTGGGCATCCCCTCCCCGGCCCATTGATTCCAAGATGGGTATCGCCCTTTCCGCAGCTGCACGAGCCGCGGAGGGGTAACCGAGCGCCTGCAGGCATCGGTCAAGGGCCGCATCGCTCTGGCCGAGGGCCATGAGGACATCGGCAAGCATCAGGCTTGCCTGGTCGGGCAGATGCCCATCGGCGATCATTCCTTCCAGTATGGGCACTGCTTCCGGTACCCTGCCCGTCTCGATAACCAGCTGAACCAGGGTGAGGAGGCAGAGTGCATTCTGCGGGTTCAGGCTGAGAGCTCGCCTGAGCAGGGATTCGCATTCCTTGAAGCGACCCTCCTGGAAGGTGATGAGTGCAACCTCGTAATTGAGGATGTCGCTCTCGCCCTGAGCCGATAATTTATGAAAGATTTCCAACCCTTCCGCGACCCGACCATCATGAACGGCCGTATATGCATATGCAAATTCCTCTCCCAATTGACGGTAACGATCAGGGAGGTCGCCGGGCAGGGGGTGGATGAGAAGCTCGAAACGATCATTCAATGAGAGAAAATCAATCGGTGCTTCAGCATCTTGCGAAAGTTGATCATGGGTGGAGCCGCACCCGTTACATGAATGATTTTTCATCGGAATTGAAGGGGTTTGTGGTTCTTTCTGAACCATCCGACTCAACAATTGCCGGGCATTTCCCCGGATTGTTTCGTCATCTGCCTGACCCAAGGCCAAGTCGACATGCTCTTTCGCCTTTTGCGGGTCTCCCAGTTGCATGGCATGCTCGGCCTCAACCAGGTTTAGTTGCGCAAGCCCATTGCCGGCTGCCCGCAACTGTTGTTGCAGGTAGTTTTTTTGCTCAGCTGCATCCGTTGTCCCCTCCTTGAGTCGATTCAGGGCTTCTTCATATTCATGTCGCGCTTCGGCAAATCGATTTTCGGCGAACAGGCGATCTCCTCGTTCCTGGAAATGGCCGGAATCCTTTTTGAACAATTTAAACAGCATCACTTTTCTCCTTGGTTGTGGGGTGTCTGGAATCAGGAACGCTCAAGCAGCGTTACACTTTCTATGTGGAATGACTGGGGAAACATGTCGAGTGGGGTAGCTTTTGCAACACGGAAGCCATTTTCCATAAGAATTGCCACATCTCGGGCGAGCGTGACCGGATTGCATGAGACATAAACGATCCGTTGCGGCTGCAAGAGCGGTATCTGGTGCATGAGCTGGAGCGCCCCGCTTCGCGGCGGGTCCAGCACGATGACGTCGAATGTTTCCCCGAGATGGACCAGGCGACGGATTTCGGCATCTGCGTCGGCACATACAAACGAGACATTGCCGACCCCATTGCCAGCAGCATTTCTCCGGGCATCGGCGATGGAGGGTTCATACTCCTCGACCCCTACAACATTCCGGGCCGAGGATGCCAGCGGCAGGGTAAGGTTGCCGTTGCCGCAAAACAGGTCCAGGACCCGCTCCTGGCCGGAGAGTCCGGCAGCTTCCATGGTCAGCCCGACAAGATTGAGGTTCTGCCGGTAGTTGACCTGGCTGAACCCCCCTCTGCTGAACGCCATGAGCAGATGCGGCATGCCGGTTGTGAGCCCCGCCGGGATGGAATAGGTCAATTGGTCGATTCCCGCTATGAGCTGCAGGCTCTCTTTCCTCCCGCTCTGAAGCCAGATGCCCCCGGCCGAAGGGAGCTCTGCCAGGTTATCGGCCAGAAAAGAGGCAATGTCTTTCGAATCATGACCGATGTAATGGACGATGACGATGCTCTCGCCACTATCGCTCACGGTCAGGTCCACCTGGGGAATCCGTTCCGGTTCAGGGGAACGAGAGAGGAGCGGATGCAGCTCACCGATCAGGTCATTGATGCGTGGATGGGCAATGGCACACGATCCGGGGATCGGAATAACAAAATGCGAGCCGCTGTGATAGAAGCCCATCAGTAGCCGGTTATCGATCCAGCGCAGCTTGATCTGGACCCGTGACCGATACGACCAGGGGGAATCCGCGCCGAAGATCGGGGCACACGCCTCTCGCCCGACCCGGGCAAAGCGCCAGAGCTGTTCCGCGAACAGTAGCTCCTTCCACTGCAGCTGGTTTGCGTAGGAAAGGTGCTGCAATGCGCAGCCGCCGCATTGGCCGAAAACCGGGCAGACCGGCTCGATGCGATCTGGCGACGGCTCGATCACGCTCACCAGCTCTGCTTCGATATAAGAGCTCTTTTCCTTGATGACCCGGCCTCTGACCCGGTCGCCGGGCGCCGCAAACGGCATGAAACAGGCCTTGCCCTCCAGGTGGCCGAATCCTGCACCGCCAAAGGCGATCTTTTCGATGCACAGTTCTATCTCGCGTCTCATCGGCTGGCCGGTCCTTTGCCTCGTCGAGATGCCTTGAGCCGGGTTTCCAGCTCTTTCCTGACAACACCGGCAGGGAATGTTGCCGAATCGAGATACGAGCACGCCGTTGCCAGAAATGTTTCGATGAGAACATTTCTGGTCTCGACCAGATCTTCCTCGCGTACCCCCATCTGACCGAGGCGCTTTTTAAAGAGGGCCGTCGGGCCGAGCGTGCTGACGGCATGTTCGTACGCTGCCCTGCTTCGACCCGGGCCTGGAAGTAGCCTCCGTAGTAGTGGCGGCTCAAGTCCGTGAAGCGAAGGAGCAGTCCGTTGTTCAGGACTACCTCGCGCAGTACTTCGTTCATATGTCCTACCTCCGTACTCATGAAAAATACTACTCTAACCAGATTACCAAAATGTGTAAAGCGGGTTTCAGATCCAGGTGCAACCCGAAGACGGGCGATCAATTCCGACTTGCAATTTTAAGGCATTCTTAGTAGAGTAAACCTCGCCGTCACCGGCATATACCAGTATTCACCGGCAAGGAGTGCTCCATGAGCAAAGAAGAAGCCATTGAAGTCGAAGGGACCGTCATTGAACCGCTCCCGAACGCCATGTTTCGGGTCAAGCTGGAAAATGACCACATTGTCCTTGCCCATATCTCCGGCAAGATGCGTAAATATTTCATCAAGATCCTTCCCGGCGACAAGGTGACTGTTGAGCTTTCCCCCTACGACCTTTCCAGGGGCCGTATCACGTACCGCGTCAAATAGCCGGATCTGCCGCAGCCGCTGACTCCAGCGGCGCCTGCCCTGTCGGGCGTTCATCCCTCCCCCCCCATTTTTCCAGCAATACAGAGGACTTCAGACGCTCTGCTTCTGCGTACTCCCAGATTTTTCTTCACATGCGGGGCGATTTCGGCTATAAAAAATAGTTCAATTCCCAAAGTGAGGACAAACTCAATGTACACTGTTGCAGATCTCAAAAAAGGCCTGAAAATCACCCTCGATGGCGACCCATACGTGGTGATTGCCTTTGATTTCACCAAACCGGGCAAGGGGCAGGCACTCTATCGCACCAAGATGCGCAATATGATCACCGGCGTCATCCTGGACAGGACCTACCGTTCCGGCGAGACATTCGAGACGGCCAGCCTGGAAGATCGGAAGATGCAGTTCCTCTATAAGGAAGACGACCATTTCGTCTTCATGGACAACCAGAACTACGAACAGTACCGGATGAGCGAAGAGGCGGTTGGCGATGCCAGGAACTACCTGATCGACAACCTCCCCGTTGATATCCTCATTTTCAAGGACAAGGCCATCGGTGTCGATCTCCCCAACTTCGTCCAACTGAAAGTCATCGAAACCCTCCCGTGGGTCAAGGGAGACACCTCCGGCAGCGACTCCAAGCCCGCCACGGTGGAAACCGGTTATATCCTCCGCGTCCCTCCGTTCATCGAGGAGGGGGAAACCATTGTCATCGATACCCGCTCCGGCGAGTATTCCACACGGGTCAAAGGATAGCATGACCGCAGGTTGGCAGCAGACTCTGCGCAGACCGGCTCTTATGGAGCGTTCGCGCATCATGCAGGCCATTCGCCAGTATTTCGAAGCAGGGGGGTTTCTCGAAGTGGAGACCCCCCTTCGCATTCCCGCCCCTGCCCCTGAATCCCATATCGATGCCGTGCCGTCCGGCGACTGGTTCCTGCAGACCTCGCCGGAACTCTGCATGAAGCGGCTCCTGGCGAGCGGATACGAGCGGCTGTTCCAGATATGCCGCTGCTGGCGGGATGGCGAACGGGGGAGGCTCCATATCCCCGAATTCACCATGCTGGAATGGTATCGTGCGGAAGGCGATTACACCGACCTGATGGCAGACTGCGAAGGGCTGATCCGGAGTGCTGCGGCATGTGTGGAAAAACGGCCTTTCCTGGTCGTGAACGGTGCGGAGGTCGGCCTCGATCCCCCCTGGGAGAGGCTGACCGTGCGAGAGGCCTTTCTGCGCCATGCCGGCTGCACGATGGAAGAGGCTCTGGCCGCTGACACCTTCGACGAGCTGATGGTGGCCGCCATCGAACCGCATCTCGGCATGGAGACCCCGACCCTGCTCTGCGATTACCCGGCAGAGCGGGCCGCGCTCGCCCGTCTCAAGGCAGCCGATCCGACCGTTGCGGAGAGGTTCGAGCTCTATATCGCCGGTATCGAGCTTGCCAACGGCTTTTCCGAGCTGACCGATGCGGTGGAACAGAGGCGGAGGTTTGACGAGGAAGAGACGTTTCGCAGGTCACAGGGTCGCATCCCCTACCCCGAACCGGCCCGCTTCCTGGAGGCGCTCCCCTCTATGCCCCCCTCAGCCGGCATTGCCCTTGGCCTGGACCGCCTGGTGATGGTGCTGCTCGATGCCGCGTCCATCGATGCTGTCGTGGCGTTTACCCCCGAGGAGTTGTAACCTCTCCGTTTGTCACATCGCGGTATTCGACGATCTCCCCCCGGTAGTTCCTCAGCTTCAACAGGTCCCCGTCCCGGCTGGCATAGTCGGGCAAGAGCGGCACCTTTCCCTCCCCCCCGGCCAGATCGATCACGTAATAAGGAGTTGCAAGCCCCGAGACGTGACCGCGAAGCGCCTCCATGACGGCAATTCCGGTGGCAACGGGCGTCCTGAAGTGGCATGTCCCCCTCACCAGGTCCATCTGGTGGATGTAGTAGGGTTTCACCCGTATCCTCAGCAGGCCGAGCATCAACTCCCGCATGACCGCCGGGTCGTCGTTGACCCCTTTTAGCAGCACGGTCTGGTTTCCCAGCGGTATCCCGGCATCGGCAAGCCTGGCACAGGCCAGTGCCGACGCAGGGGTAATTTCCCGCGGGTGGTTGAAGTGGGTATTGACGTAGAGGGGGTGGAATCTTCGCACCATGCGGCAGAACCGCGGGGTGATCCGTTCCGGCAGGGTAACCGGCACCCTGGTGCCGATCCGGATGATCTCGACGTGGGGAATGCGGCGAAGGCGCTCAAGCAGGTCGGCAAGCCGATCGTCTTCCATGAGCAGCGGATCGCCGCCGGAGAGGATCACGTCGCGAACGGCCGGGGAAGAGGCGATATAGTGGAGCGCTGCATCGATGGCGGCTTCCGACGGGGCCGGGCGTGCACAGCCGACCTGGCGCTTGCGCATGCAAAAGCGGCAGTAGACCGCGCAGCTGTTGGAAATAACCCAGACCACCCGGTCAGGGTAACGGTGGATCAGTCCGGGCACCGGGCTCAGCCCCTCTTCGCAGAGGGAGTTCAAGGGGCGAGGTCAGACTTCGGGCAAGACTGCGCTGCCATCCGTTCATCGGTCGGTCTTCAACGCCCCGATCAGTTCCCGGATATCGGCGATACCGTTTTCAACCAGGTAGGTCTCGATGCCGGCGGCAATGGTCTCTGCAGCCGAGGGGTCGAGGAAGTTCGCGGTCCCGATTTGCACCGCGGTGGCGCCGGCCAGGATGAACTCCAGGGCATCGACCGCGGTCATGATGCCGCCGATGCCGATCACCGGCACCGTTACTGCCCTGGCCACCTGCCAGACCATGCGCAACGCCACCGGCTTGATGGCCGGCCCGGAAAGCCCGCCGGTGATGTTGGCGAGGATCGGGCGACGGCTCTTCAGGTCGATGGCCATGCCGGTAAGGGTATTGATGAGCGACAGGGCATCGGCACCGGCATCGACGCACGACTTGGCCATGACCACGACGTCGGTGACATTGGGGGAGAGCTTGACGATCATCGGCTTGCCGGTATTCCTGCGCACCAGGTCCACTACCTCGAATGCGGCTTTTGGGTCGGTGCCGAAGACGATCCCCCCCTGCTTGACGTTGGGGCAGGAGATGTTCACCTCGATCCCTGCCACCTCGGCAATTCCATCCAGCCGGCCGGCCAGTTCGCCGTACTCTTCCAGAGAGTTGCCGTACAGATTGACGATCACCGGCGTGGAGATCTTGCGCAGATAAGGGACCTTTTCGCCGATGAACGTGTCGATCCCCACGTTCTGGAGCCCGATGGCATTGAGCATCCCCCCCGGCGTCTCCACGATGCGCGGGGTCGGATTGCCCGCCTTGGGCTTGAGGGAGAGCCCCTTGGTGATGATGGCGCCGATCTTTTCCAGGTCCAGGTACGGGGCGAATTCGCTGCCGTAGCCAAAGGTCCCGGATGCGGTCATGACGGGGTTGCGCAGTGTGATGCCTGCTATGTCGACGGAGAGGTTGGGCTGTGTCATGGGTCAACTCCAGAGGAGATCTGTTTGATCAAAGACCGGGCCGTCCTTGCAGACGCACCGGTAGTCGGGGGTTGCTTCGCTGTGGTCCTTCCCCTGGACTACGCAGCCGAGGCAAGCGCCGACACCGCAGGCCATGTACCCCTCAAGGGAGACCTGGCAGGCGATCCCGTATTTGTCGGCCAGAAACGCCACTGCCTTCAGCATCGGCGTCGGACCGCAGGCGTAGATGGTGGCATTGGCGCCGGCCCGCGACAGATGCTGCTCCAGGACCTCGGTCACCAGCCCCTGGGCTCCCAGGGTTCCGTCGTCGGTGGCGACATAGGTCTCAACGCCGAGCCGGTCGAATTCGGTGATGCAGAGGATATCCTCCTTGTTTCGCCCTCCGGCGAACAGGTGGACCCTGGACTCCTTGACTAGCTCCTTGGCCAGGTAATAGAGCGGCGCCAGGCCGACCCCTCCCCCCACCAGCAGCTTTTCGCCGGCGGGATCGCCCAGGGTGAACCCCTTTCCCAGCGGCCCGAGGATATCCAGGTGGTCCCCTTGGTGCAGGGTCGAGAGCATGGCAGTCCCCTTGCCGACGACCTTGTAGAGGATCTCCAGGTAGGTCTGCCTGCCGCAGTCGGTGAATTCGGTCTCGAAGGTCCCCAGGTCGAAGACGCCGAACGGCCGGCGCAGCAGCGGATCGATGGCCGGATTGACCTTCACCATGACGAACTGCCCAGGGCAAGAGACGCCGATGGTGGGTGGTGCGGTCATCCGCATCCGGAAATACGAGGGTGAAACCTCCACATTGGAGAGCACCATAGACTTAAACTGCATCGCCGTCTCCGGGTTGGTCGAAGATGTACTCCATCAGGATGGCATCTTCGCCGTTTTCATAGTATTTGGGACGCCGTCCCGTCTCGGTGAAACCGAGCTTTCGATAGAGGATTCGAGCAGGCTCGTTGGAAACCCTGACCTCCAGGCTCAGAACGCTGGCTCCGCGGTTACGGTAGTCGTCAAGCAGGGACTCGATCAGCAGGCGACCCAGACCGTGGGAACGCAGGTCGGGCCGGACAGCCACATTCAGGATCTGCGCCTCGTCAAGAAGAAGCATGGGGCAGAGATAACCGGCCACCCGCCCCTCTCCGTCCAGCGCCACCAGGGGAGAAGCAAACGGGGAATTGAGTTCGTCGAGGAAGTGTTCCCTGGTCCACGGCTTGGGGTAGGAAACCGCTTCAATGGCCAGCACCTCGTCCAGATCGGCATCGCTCATGGGGCAGATGGTAATGTCGCCGACTCCCGTCATCCGTAACATCATAGGCGAACAGCAGACGGCATGCAAACCTTTTTTGGGGCCAGAATCGGTTTGACTTTTCCATGTCGATGGTTTAAGTAAAGAGTTTCGATATTGTCAGAAACGGAGCAGGTACTCATGGGTGTCACCTATAAGGACGCCGGTGTCGACATCGATGCCGGCAACACTTTTGTCAAGATGATCAAACCGTTGGTAAAGGCCACTTCGCGCCCCGAGGTCATTGCCGACATCGGCGGCTTCGGCGGCCTCTTCTCGCTCAATACGAACAAATACAAAAACCCGGTCCTGGTGTCGGGAACCGACGGCGTCGGCACCAAGCTCAAGCTGGCATTCATGGCCGACAAGCACGATACCGTCGGCATCGACCTGGAGGTCGGTTGCGACGGGCACCAATTTGCAATCCCCCTCGTGCTACGTCCGCAACGCCCAGATGGGATCCTCGCCCCATACGACGTTCACCGGCAGTTCCGGGTTATGCGCGCGCTCGCCAGCACGGATGCGCCGGTGCCAGCGGTACTCTGGCACGAATCCGACGTGCGAGTGCTAGGTGCCCCCTTTTTCCTCATGGAGCGGGTGGTTGGCGAGACTTTGCCCCTGTTCTGGTATGGGGCTTCGCCGAGGCTCACAGCGGCAGCAGAGTTACTGGCCACGATTCA
>JACRPV010000184.1 GCA_016223015.1 Geobacter sp.
AGAACAGGGCCTACAGGTCAAACTGAGTGGCCACTATTTACAGAAATTAACCCACCAAGGTCAAAAATGACCCCCAGTGGGGATAAACCCCGTCCATTCAATGAACGGTCACGGATTCAGGTTGAAGATTTAGGTGTTGATCCAAACGATTATTCGCCTGCAGAATTCCGCACCCTAGGCAGCTTCATTCGAAGACTTTCACATGAATTCAACAACAAGGTACAGTCTCTACAGCGAGAATTTGAGATACCTATAACTGTAATAATTGTTTTCGTTAGTGAAAGCGCAGATCCCGGAGTTCTGACGCAATTAACATCCCCGTCACGCTACGGTCTCTTAGATTCTCATGCTCTTATTTCGGTTACATCTCAAAGCGCAATTGGAAAATGGTGGTCAACCAGAAGAGGGTTGCTGACAAGAACTATAGTACAACTAAATGCTTCTGCACTATGTTTAGCACCATCGTCGGCAGCATCATGTGTACGAAATTTTTCAGATTCTATGGAACTTTTTGATACCGCAGGGTATAGGCGTTATGGAAGTGCCCGAGGTGTTAGAGACTTTGGTCGATCTGACCTGGGAAAAATACTTGCAGGGGTTGAATTGACGCGATTTGAGGCAAGGGGTACACCGGGTGAAGAAGCGACAGCAGCTTTTCAGCTATTAGCAGAAAGTGGATTTAATCTAGGAAAGGATAAAAACCTAAATCGCATAATGCAGACTGCTGTCGAATCGATAATGAAGGATGCGGAAGTGCCATTTGTAAGAACAACTGCAGAAGAAAAACTTCCTTTCTGTGGGTTGATACCTGATAACGCTGTTTACACAGAAGATCGTGTTCAATGTATCGAATACACATGGCGTAAAGGTGATTTTCTGTCGTCAAGTAACAGATCTAGTGTGGCCCAGTACATATTGACAAAACTCCAAAATTACGCGCGTCAACTTGGATGGACATCAGATTGAGTTGGCTAACATGCCACTACACCTGTCCGCTTTGCGTCAGGTGAGCGGCAGCACCGTTGGAGCACTAAAGAAGAAAAATGAAAAACAGCGAGACAACAAAATGTACAAAAGACCTATGGACCGCGGCGAGGAACAGCCTAAATCGCTTTCTACGCTCAGCCGAGACACTTGATATCGACTGGCGAAACGCTAAGAAAGATCATCTTGATTACATTGAAGCCAGGATGAAAGAAATAAAAAGCTGGATTAACGGCGAGATAAAACCCGTGGAAATAGGCCCACTAGCTGATGCGCGGGGCAAGGCTTTGCGGCTTTGCGGGACGCTGCTTGTTATTTTGCTAATTGTTTCAATAGAAAAATAGCAAGCAGCGTCCCCTTGTGGGATCCCTAGATTTGAACTGCCTCAGTAATGAACGCAGAAAGTGAAACGGGTCATAATGAAAAGAACGGATTTCAGTGAGGTTGGACACACGGGTGGAAAAGCTACCTTTTCTATCCGGTGTGATGAAGAAGGGCGTGTTAGCTACCAGATTGGATATTCACACTCATCACCACGCCCAATGAGTTTGGTTGGTGTTTATGCACACCCTGATGGTTTCGCATGTGGAAATATTGTGCTAGGAGGAATTGGACAACCTTGGAATCCGCCACCTCTTCCAAACTGTATTGCAGTCTTTATGGCTTCCGACTCGCAAGGCAAATTTGGGCATGAATGCCCGGAGTGTAAAAAGCATTTTCGCACAGACAACATTCCTTCCAAATTCCCTCTGACGTGTCCCTATTGCGGGCTACGCGCAGAGTCATTTCATTTCTTAACTCCTCCTCAGAAGGCATATATTGCACATTATGTTGAATCATTAAATCGAGCACTCATTGAAGTGCCCGCCGGCGCAGCTGCCGAAGTTGTGATTGATATGGATGTTATTGCAGATTCAGTAACAGATGAGCCAAGGCCTGACTTCTATTACACATCGACCACACAACAAACTGAATTTAAATGTGCCGTATGCAACAGCTACAACGACATTAGAGGGCGCTATGGGTACTGCGCTTCCTGTGGGTGGAGGAATACAAGTGAATCACAGAAGGTGGCTCAAGATAGGATTCGAGATCAAATTAAAAGTGGCGTGTTATCAGCTTCAGACGCAGTGAAGCAGGCAGTATCTGAGTTTGATTCCGCTGCTAGAGATTTTGCAGATCAGCTCACAACACGAATACCAATGAAAGAGTCTAGGAGAAAACCATTCGAGGGGCTATTGTTTCATAACCTTGATAAGTTCGATGGATTAATGAAAACATGCTTTGACATCGATTTACTGAAAGGCATGTCTGCCGACCACGACTTTGTTCGTTTGATGTTTTTACGAAGACACGTTTACGAGCACGACGGAGGTGTGGCAACAAGGCGCTATGTAGCAAATAGTGGTGATACACAAACTGAAGAAGGTGTACTAATAAGAGAGACTGTTGAAAATGCACATAGATTCATTGGTTGCCTCAATAGAATGGTTGCAACCTTAGAAAAGGATTTTCACGAGATATTCAAGCCGGAGCCTTTTTGCATTGACATTGAAAATGAACGAAAAACTCGCATGGGAAAGAGAAATTCATAACCAGGTGGCGGCACACGGTCTTCGCTACGCTTCGCCGGTGCGCTCCCGTCCCGTTCTGCTCAGAAAGAACATAAATAAGGACAATCCACTATGAGCAATCTGACGTATAGAGGGAAAAGAGGATCAAATGAAGCTCGATGAGGAGAACAAAAATTAATTTTCAGAAAAGCTGTTCGGTGGTCTCAAATTGAATTCCCGGAGAAATGCTTGCGCGGCGCAACAGTCTTTCTGCTGACCTGAGCCCGACGCATCCGACAATCCCGAAAAAATCCGCTGACCCAACAGAACCTGTTGACAGTTATCCAAAAGTTATGTTACACAAACTTGCTTTTCTGCAGCAAACTGGGTTGACATGAACAGTGAAAAACGGGATCTTTTCCGCGCACTGGGCCTGGTCTCCAGCATGGGGATCTCGGTCGTGGTGGCGATCGCCATCGGCGTCTGGGTCGGGCTTTCCCTGGATAAATGGCTCGGAACGGAGCCCTGGTTCTTTTACATATTTCTCTTTTTCGGGATCGCTGCCGGTTTCCGCAACATTTACATCATAACCAGCAGGGAGATTCACAGAAATGGGAACGGCACGGATAACTGACGATAACCTCATCACCGTGCTGGCTACCGGATGCGCCTGCCTCGTGGCGATCATGTCCATCATCGGGTGGCTGACGGTCTCGGGGAGATTCGCCGGAGGGGTCGCCGTAGGCGGCTGCCTGGCGCTCCTGAACTTCTTCTGGCTTCGCATCGCGCTCCAGAAGATACTGCAGATGCCCGCCGGTCAGGCAACGCGGTCGGCAAACATCCGCTACATCCTTCGCCTTTCGGCGCTCGGCTTCATCCTCTGGGTGCTGATAACCAAGGCACACATAAGCATCCCCGGCCTGCTGGTCGGGCTTTCGGTGCTGGTAATCGGCATCGTGCTCTTGACATTATACAGACTGCTCCATCTGGGAGGTTAATTACTCATGGTACACCCTTTACTCTTTCTCCAGTTCTTCCGCGAGCTTCTTGCCCCGCTCCACATCTCGGCAAGCTCGGCTGATGCCATTGCCTATACCTGGCTGATCATGATACTTCTGCTGATAGTGTCGAAGCTCGCCACCAGCAGCCTGAAGAGCGTCCCGACCGGGCTGCAGAACTTCATGGAAGTGGTCATTGGCGGCATCGAGAACATGCTGGTCGAGACCATGGGCGAACATGGCAAGCCGTTCTTTCCGCTTGTGGCGACCCTGGCGATCTTCATCCTGGTCTCGAACCTCATCGGCCTGATCCCCGGCTTCTTCCCGCCGACCGCGAACATCAACACCACCGCGGCATGTGCTGTCATCGTCTTTCTCATGACACATATCGTCGGAATAAAGCACCACGGCGTAGGCTATGTAAAGCATTTCATGGGCCCCATCATCTGGCTCGCGCCGATGATGTTCTTCATCGAAGTGATCGGCCACCTGTCACGCGTGGTCTCCCTGACCCTTCGTCTCTTCGGCAACATGAACGGCCACGAACTGGTCCTGATGATCTTCTTCGGCCTCGCCCCGTTCCTGGTGCCGATGCCGATGATGCTGATGGGCGTGCTGGTCTCCTTCATCCAGGCGTTCGTCTTCATGCTGCTGGCAATGATCTATATCCAGGGTTCACTTGAGCACGCCCACTAAATACAGCACCAGGTTAAGGTCAAGGTTGAGGGTATTCTTCAACCTGAATCTCAACCTCAACTATTTCAGATCCTATACTGTTTAGGATATAACAACCCAACGAGGAGGTAGTACAATGAGCTTTTTCACCATGTGCGTTCTGGCCGCCGGCATCGGTATGGCACTCGGAACAGTAGGAACCGGCATCGGCCAGGGTATGGCCGTCAGCCGCGCAGTAGAAGGCGTTTCCCGCAACCCCGGCGCTTCCGGCAAGATCCTCACCACCATGATGATCGGTCTCGCCATGATCGAGTCCCTCGCCATCTATGCCCTGGTTGTCTGCCTGATCATCCTCTACGCAAACCCCTACAAGGAGATCGCAACCAAGCTGGCAGAGACCGCAGCCGCTGTTGTGAAGTAATTCATCCCCTCAGGGACAAAAAAGGGTGTGCCATCGACTGGCACACCCTTTTTTTGTCCCGGTTATGCGCGCTTTCTAGCCAAGCCCCCGCAGATAGTCCACCAGCAACCGCACGCCGACGCCGGTCGCCCCTTTGGGCAGATAATGCTTCCCCTTTTCTTCCCAGGCCGTGCCGGCAATATCAAGATGCGCCCATTTCGCCTTCCCCACGAACTGCTTGAGAAACCAGGCCGCCGTAATGGTGCCGGCATGGGGGCCACCGGCGTTTTTCATATCGGCGACATCGCTTTTCATGGCCTCGCCATACTCTTCCCAGAGCGGAAGCTCCCACAGACGCTCGCCAGTGCGCTCTCCGGCCTTCTTCAGCGCCCGCTTCAGGCCGTCGTCCGTCCCCATGAGACCGGTCGCCTGCGTGCCCAGGGCAACCAGGCAGGCCCCGGTGAGCGTTGCCAGATCGATGATGGCGGCTGGTTTGAACGTGCTGGCATAATGGAGGGCATCGCACAGGATCATCCTCCCCTCGGCATCGGTATTGTTGATCTCTATGGTCTTGCCGGCCATGGTCTTGACGATATCCCCCGGCTTGTAGGCCCGACCGTCGGGCATATTTTCGGCAGCCGGCACCAGCCCGACAACATTGACCGGGAGGGCCAGAGCGGCAACTGCCTGCAGGGTGGCGATCACAGCCGCGGCCCCGGCCATGTCGTCCTTCATCCGCTCCATTCCTTCGCGCGGCTTCAACGAGATCCCGCCGGAATCGAAAGTGACTCCTTTTCCGACCAATGCCACCGGCCTCATGCTTTCCGGGCCGCCCCGGTACTCAAGGACAATGAACCGGGGCGACTGCACCGAACCTGCCCCGACAGCCAGCAGCCCCCCCATCCCCTCCCGTTCGATCCCTTCCCGATCGAGTACCGTACAGCGAATCCCGTAGCGTGCAGCCATGGTTGAGGCCTGTTCAGCGAGAAACGTCGGTGTTGCCACATTGCCCGGATGCCCCACCATGTCCCGCGCATGGCAGGCAGCAGCACAGACCGCCTCCACTTCCCGGCAGACACGTTCAGCCTGCTTTACCTCGCTCTTCTTTGCCAAGACAAGGGTGAGCTCTTCCGGGTCGACCTGCTCCTTCGGCTCAGTCCGGTATTGCAGGAAGGCATACCCCCCAAGCAGGCTCCCTTCCACAACCTCCTGGATGGCCATGCCGGCTGATTCGGCAGCGCAATGCAGCACCGTGACCGACGATGCCACGCCTGCCCCCCGCAGGGCCTGGGCAACAGCACCCGCTGCCTGCCTGATCCGCTCGCCGTCCAGCTCCCTGCGCTTGCCGAGGCCGACCAGGACGATGCGCTGCGCGGGGAGACGTCCCAATGTGTGTAGCAGCTTGACCTTCAGACGCTTCCCAGTAAACTCCTTCTGCCGGTACAGCGTCGATATGACCCCAGCCAGGGCTGTGTCCAGTCGGGACAAGAGCTGCCCCTCGGGACCATCCTCGAAGCACCCCACGACCAGGGCCGGCGTCGGTATCGTTAACGGATCGGCAGCGACTATCTTCACATGCATGTTCTTCCTCCGGATTATGGGCTATTCAGGATTGTATCCGGAATCCCCGGAACTGCAAGTGGCGGGCGCCTTGACATTCATTAAGCGGTATGAAATAGTGCCGGAATGCAGATCATTGCCGACCTCCATACCCACACCATCGCTTCGGGACACGCCTACTCCACGGTCAACGAGTTGGCTGCAGCGGCCGCGGACAGGGGGCTGCAGGCGCTGGCCATCACCGATCACGGCCCCGCACTCCCCGGAGGTCCGCACCTCTACCATTTCGGGGCGATGCGCTTTATCCCCCGCGACATCAAAGGCGTCCGCATACTGCTGGGATGCGAGGCCAATATCCTGAATCAGGACGGCGAGATCGACATCCCCGACCACTACCTCCACCGCCTCGACTTCGTCATGGCGGGCTTTCATGAGGACTGCGGATTCGACAACCAGGGGATGCTTCGTAACACACAGGCCCTTAAAAGCGCCATGGAGAGCAAACGACTCCACGCTATTTCCCATCCGGGAAACCCACTTTTCCCGCTCGACTACGACGAGATCGTGCTGACCGCCGTACGGACCGGCACGGCCCTTGAGATCAACAACTCGTCATTCGGCATGAGCCGGTGCGGCAGCCGGCCCAACTGCGAGAATCTGGCCCGGCTCATTGCCCGCCACGGGGCACTGGTTGCGGTGGGAAGCGACGCACACATCGCCCAGAACGTGGGAATCTTCGACCAGGCATTGGCTGTCATTGCGGAAGCCGGGATCAGCGAAGCGCAGGTCGTCAACAGCTCCCCCGAACGACTAGTGGCATTTCTCAGCAGCAGGGGATAAACGAAAAAAGGCCGCCAAACTGGCGGCCAGATTGCCGAAAAACTGGGCTGTTCAAAAATAATCAGATCGTCGCACCCGCAGAAAGCCCCACGGAGGCGTAGCAGCGCTACGCCGCACACGGAGGCTTTCGAGGACGGCGGCGAGATGGTTGTTTTTCAACAGCCTCGCCGCCAACCGGCTATTCCACCTTGATTCCCACGTAAAGGACCGTATCCCCCCGTCGCAGCAGAAGTCGCACTGCTCCCCCCTTGGCGACCCCTGAAATCGCCTTTTCATACTCCTTCACCGCAGTCACCTTATGCCCGTTCACCTCCAGAATGAGGTCCCCGCGCATGACCCCGGCATCGTCGGCAGCGCCGCCAGGCTTCACATCAACGACGACGACCCCCTTGGTTTCCTTGATCCTGAGGTTCGCTGCCATCTCCTTGCTGAGCTCGTGGACGCTCAAGCCGATCTTATCTTCCGAGACATCGCCGGGGGGTGAGGTCTCGCCATCATCCGAGCGCTGCTCCAGGGTAACTTCAATCGACTCCTCTTTCCCGTTGCGAAGGATCTTGACCTGCACCTTTTTACCCGGCGCAGTCACCGCCACAATGCGGGACAATTCACTGGCATCATGTACGGGCTTGCCGTCAAAGGTCAGGATGATGTCGCCACTTTTCATGCCGGCCTTCTCCGCCGGGGTATCCTTGACGACCTCGGAGACGAGGGCACCCTTTTCTCCATCAAGACCAAATGATTTTGCCAGTTCCGGCGTCACCGACTGCGACTGGACACCGAGCCAGCCGCGGGTTACCTTGCCTTTGTCCCGCAGCTGCGGAATGATCGATTTGGCCATGTTGATGGGAATGGCAAAGCCGATCCCCTGTCCGCCGGCAATAATGGCGGTGTTGATGCCGATGACCTTCCCCTCCGCATTAAAAAGAGGCCCCCCGGAATTGCCGGGATTGATCGAGGCATCGGTCTGGATGAAATCGTCATAGGGGCCGCTGCCGATGACACGCCCCTTGGCGCTGACAATCCCGGCAGTCACCGTCTCGGAAAGCCCGAAGGGATTGCCGATGGCCAGGACCCACTCGCCGATCTCGATAGCGTCGCTGTTCCCCAACTCGCAGGCGGGCAGCTCATCCTTGGCGGCTATCTTGATCAGGGCCAGGTCGAGCTTCTGGTCCCGCCCCTTGATTTCTGCCTTGAATTCCTTGCCGTTGTTCAGCTTCACCTTGATCTCGTCTGCCCCGTCAACCACATGGTTGTTGGTCAGGATATAGCCATCCTTGCTGATGATGAATCCCGAGCCGAGACTCCGCTGCTTCTGGCTCCGCTGAGGCTGTTCCTCGAAGAAACGGTCGAAGAAATCGTCGAAGGGGCTCTGGTTGGGAGGACGGATGAAGCGTCTCTGGGGGGTAATTACCTTGGACGTACTGATGTTTACCACAGAAGGGGTCAGTTTCTTTGAAAGCTGGGCGAAATCGGGGCTGATCGCCTTGGCTGCCGCAGGGGTTGCCAGCAGAAAGGCGGAGAGGAGAGGGAAGAGAAGGAGACTGACGTAGAAGACGAAACGTCGCGACATACAAACCTCCATGTATTTTAGTATGTGCGTTACTCTAATAATTGGGACGGCAGTTGTCAACTGGTCTTGGAATGGATGGGCTGTGGGACGGGGATTGTGGGGAGTGACACGACAAAAGTGCGCCCGGTTGCAGATGTGCTGGACACTTCAATCCAGCCGCTGTGCGCCTCGGTGAGGGTTTTTACCAGGGAGAGGCCGAGGCCGCTGCCTCCGTCGTTTCTGTTGCGTGCCTTGTCGACACGATAGAACCGTTCGAAAATATGCGGCAGATCGTCCGGTGGGATCCCCGGCCCCTTGTCGATGACAGCCACGCTGACGCTGCCATCCTTTGGGGTCAATTCGACCCTGACGTTGGTATCGGCAGGGGTGAATTTCAAGGCATTGTCCAGAAGATTCATGAAAATCTGGCGGAGCCGGCGCTGGTCACCCTGCACCCAGGCCTGTCCCGCGGGGATAAAGTCAACCACCTTGCCCTGCTCATGGAGCTGGACCTGCTGGTTGAGTTCATGGACCAGGGTGGCAAGGAACTCGCAGAGGTCTAGTTCCTGCATTTCAAGGTGCAGCCCCCCTTCTTCGGCCCTGGAGAGTTCGAGAAGCGACTCGACAATGCCGGACATCCACTTGACCTCATCCAGGGTGCTCTGGATGATTTCACGGAACTCCTCCGGCTCCTTTGCCCACTTGAGCCCGACTTCTGCCTCGCCGCGGATGATGGTGAGCGGAGTCCGCAGCTCATGGGAGATGTCGGTGAAAAACCTCCTGGTCCTGTTGAAGGAGGCCTCAAGACGTTCGAGCGTCGAGTTGAAGGTCTCGGCCAGCCGCCCGATCTCATCGTTGGGATTGAGCACGACCAGCCGCTGGCTCAGGTTCTCCGCGGTTATCCGTTGCGCGCTCCTGGTTATGAGATCGACCGGCTTGAGCGCCTGTCCCGCCAGGAACCAGCCGCCGCCGCAGAGAAACAGGATGCCAAGGGGGATGGAAATGCAGAAGACAATCAGCAGCTTGTGCAGAGTTTCGACTTTCTCGTTGAGCGAAGTCCCGACCTGAACGATGGAAACCAGCTTCTGATCGGCAAATACCGGCATGGTAACGATTCGCATCGGCGGCAGACCGTCGATGGTCTGTGTCTCGCGAATGACCTTGCCGTGGGCAACCTTCTGAAAGGTGGGAAGTGAAAGCGGGAGCCGCATCTGGTTGAGGTTCTTCGAAGCAGCCGTTACGGTACCGTGCTGATCGAAAAGCTGGACAAACTTTCCGTCAATCTTCGGACCGAAAAAATCTTCCAGGACCTGATCGAAAACAGAGGGAGCCGCCATACGGAACGGCTCCATGGTGGGACTGGCAAGAGCCTCGGCCAGGCTCTGGATCTCCCGATCGGACTCTTTGTAAATATCGGCCCTGATCGTCAGGTAGACGAAACTGCTGAACAGCAGCATCACCACCGCAAGGGTCAACGTATACCAGAGCGTCAGGGTAAAACGGATCGACGAGGGAAAGCGCACCTCAATCTTCCTCTTTCAGGATGTAACCTACCCCCCGTACCGTATGGATGAGCTTCTTGTCGGCATCGCGGTCGATCTTTTTACGCAGGTAATTGACGTAGACGTCGATGATGTTGGTGAAGCTGTCAAAGGTATAATCCCAGACGTGATCGGCGATCATGGTTCTGGTAAGAACCTGGTTGGGATTGCGCATGAAATATTCGAGCAGCGCATACTCTTTGGCAGTGAGGTCGATCTCCTTCTCCCCACGCCAGACCTTGTGGGTGACCGGGTCGATCCGGAGGTCTGCGAAGCGGAGTTCGGCACCGCGATCCATTTCGCTGCGGCGGAGCAGTGCCCTGACCCTGGCGAGCAGTTCGGCAAAGGCGAACGGCTTGGTCAGGTAGTCGTCGGATCCGGAGTCGAGCCCGGCAACGATATCCTCAACCGTGTCCTTTGCCGTGAGCATCAGAACCGGCGTTGTCCTCTTATTGGCGCGAAGTTCCCTGAGGACGCTGAGTCCGTCCTGTTTGGGAAGCATCCAATCGAGGATGAGGGCGTCATACTGGCCAGCAAGGGCCAGCTTGAGACCTTCATCGCCGTCGTATGCCGTGTCCACTTCGTATTTCTCTTCCTCGAGTCCACGCTTGATAAAGCTCGATACCTTTTTTTCGTCTTCAACTACAAGAATTTTCATGTCAGCACCCCTTCCATTAGATACTCAAAATAACTGCATCCTGTCGACGACAGGGAGGTGGATCAGACCGCAAACCCGATGTTCAGTTTGCGCAGTATCTCTGCGGCAGACTCCTCGACCGACTTATTGGTCACATCGATCACCTGCCACTGAGGATTCCGCCTGAAAATCCTGCGGCACCACTCCAGTTCTTCCTCTATCTCCTCAAAATCTGCATAGCTTGCCCGCGGGTTCTGCCGCAGATTCCGCAGGCGGGCCGAGCGGAGTTCCACCAGCCGTTTGGCGTCGATCAGCAACCCGACGACCCTTTTCTGGTCTATCTCGAACAGTTCCGGCGGCGGGTCGATCCCTTTGACCAGGGGAACGTTCGCTATCTTATAACCCTTATGGGCCAGGTAGATCGACAGCGGGGTCTTGGAGGTACGGGAAACACCCACCAGGACCATGTCGGCACGGTAGAGATGCCGAAGTTCCTGGCCATCGTCCTGCTTGACGGTAAAATTCACTGCCTCAACCCGCTTGAAATACTCCGTGTCGACCTGGTGCAGCAGTCCCGGCTCCTCACGGGGGGCAAGGCCGAGCAAGTCGGAGAGTTTGTAAAGCAGCGGGCTGATCAGGTCAATGGCATCGAGCCCATGATCCTCGACGGCATTCCGCAGGTACTGGGCCAGATGGGGATTGACCAGCGTGTAGATAATCAGGCCAGGCTGATGTATCGGGACGTTCAGGGCCTCATCGATATCTGCACGGGTTCTGAGACCGCTCAAACGGTGGAACTTTACCCCCACGCTCTTGAACTGAGACAGGGCCGCCCGGACGACCCGTTCCACGGTCTCGCCCGTTGCATCCGACAACAGGTACAGGTGGGTGCTGACACCCTCTTTTTCAGGATCACTTATAAGCATGTCTCATTAACAATAGCATTCATTGTGCATGCGGCAACTCATTTGTCAAGATTTGTTGAACGCAGCAACGATCAATGCCCGTAGTTGCGGCTGGAAAACCAGTTCTGCAGCGGTCATGGCCATGGCCTTGGCACCTTCCAGCACCGCCAGTTCGCCCTTGGGCGATACCGTGGCCCTGGCAAAGTCACTACTGTGAATATTGATCCCTTCGCCAATGGGCACATGAGGATGAATGGTCGGCACGATCTGCGAGACATTGCCGATGTCCGACGAACCCCGGTTGCGGTCGATGGGGACCGTGTCCTCCTCAAGCCCGAGAATCCGGAGCTGTTCGGCGTACAGCTCGGCAAAAGGCTCGATGATACGGAACGGCGCCATGATCCGGGGGTCGGCATTCACCTCCAGGCGGCAGCCGGTGGCAATGGCAGCCCCTTCGGCACAGGCAACCACCCGCTCCATGGCATGGTGGACCTCTCCCAGTTCATCGGCACGGACGTAAAAGCTGCAGGCGGCACGGGCCGGAATGATATTGGGGGCAACCCCGCCGTCGGTGATGATCCCGTGAATCCGGACATCCTGCCTGCACTGCTGACGCAGGGCGTTGATGCCGTTAAAGGTCTGGATGACGCCGTCAAGAGCGTTGATCCCCTCTTCGGGATAGGCAGCGGCATGGGCCGGTTTGCCGTGGAAGACGAACCTGACCCGGGCCAGCCCCAGATACCCCTTGGTCACGTAACGACGCGACGAGGGATGAACCATCATGGCAAAGTCCACATCGTCAAAGAAACCTGCCTTGATCAACTCGATCTTGCCGATCCCCTGTTCCTCGGCCGGCGTGCCGAGCACGACAATGCGGGCAGCTTCCGCGGGGATGCTGCTGCAGAGGGCAACAGCCGCACCCATTGCTGCGGCAGCAATGATATTGTGACCGCAGGCATGACCCAGCTCGGGGAGTGCATCCATCTCCGCAAGTATCGCTATGGTCGGCCCGGCAGTGCCGCGACGGGCACAAAAAGCGGTCGGCAAGCCGGCAATACCGGTCTGTACGCTAAACCCTTCCCGCCCCAACAGGTCGGCGAGCAGTTGCGATGCCCGGTGCTCTTCCAGGCCGATCTCCGGATGGGCGAAGAGTTCCGCGGCAATGGCGATGAATTCAGCACGCCGCTGCTCGACAACGGCACAGATGGTATCCTTGACGCTTTCTGCTCTCACCATAACCCCAAGCGCAAAAAGATATTTTAATGAAAAGTACACGGAGCTTCCGGCTTTGTCAAGGTTTTTCATTGTCAATACCGTTTCGTTCTGGTAGGTTAGCCCAGCCGGTGACCCCGGCGCGAGGAGGATACTCATGTCAGCAGCATGGGCCGAAGTGGCCTGCCGGGTTCCCGATGCCCTGATCGACCAAGTGACCGATTTTCTGGTGGAACTCACCGGCACCGGTGTCTGCATCGACAACCGGATACTGGACACCTTCTCGCTCGACACGGTAACGGAATCCAGCGTGAACACGGTTAAGGCGTATCTGGCAACCGGCATCGACCTGGAGCGTCAGCTTGCCGAAATCACCGTCTATCTCAACTCACTCGCCAGCTCCCAGCCCGATTTTGTCCCGTCCCCCCCTGCAGTGACGATCATCAATCAGGAAGACTGGGCAAACAACTGGAAGGAACACTTCCACACCAGCCGCATCGGCCAACACCTTATCATCAAGCCATCGTGGGAGGCGTTCACTGCCGAACCGTCCGACATCGTCATCGAACTCGATCCGGGCATGGCCTTCGGTACGGGCACTCACGCAACCACCCGCCTCTGCCTGGAGGCGCTGGAGCGAATCTTCAACCGCATTCCCCCCTTTGACTCGCCTCTCCCCCAGGCGCCGCCAGCAGTCCTCGATGTCGGGACCGGGTCGGGAGTACTCTCCATTGCCGCACGGAAACTCGGGGCGGGTCGACTGGTGGCCGTCGACATCGACCCAGAAGCGGTCGGGGTGGCACGGGAAAACCTGGCCCAGAATGGAGTAGCAGGGGACCTGGAAATCTCCACGACTCCGTTGTCCCAGATTACGGACACGTTTGGCATCATTCTGGCCAACATCCTCGCCGAAGACCTGATCCGGCTCTGCCCCGACCTCTGCCCCCGGCTCGTGCCGGGAGGGTTGCTGATTCTGTCGGGAATCCTGACCGAACGTGAAGAAGCGGTAACAGCGGCCTATGCCGATTCCCCCCTGACCCTGGTTGAGGTCACGCGCCAGGACGAGTGGAGTTGCCTCGTTTACCGCCGGGAACAGTGACATGCGACGTTTCCTGGTGAGCCCCGAGCTTCTCGCCAGCCAGTCATTCGCCATCGAAGGCGAGTTGTACCGCCATATGATCAAGGTTCTCCGGCTCGGCGTCGGCGACAGGGTCAGGCTCTTTGATGGAAGCGGACAAGAGGGAACCGCCGTCATCCTGGGGATCGGCCCCCGAGACCTGACCGTAACGCTGGAAAGTCCCCCGACGGCACATCTCACGCAGACCCTTGCCATTACCCTGATCCAGGGCCTCCCAAAAGGAGAAAAAGGCGACCTGATCGTCCAGAAAGCAACCGAACTGGGCGTCAGTTCCATGGTCGTCTTTCCAGCCCAGCGTTCCGTGGTGAAGATCGCCGCAGACCAGAGAGCCCAGCGCCAGGCCCGCTGGCAAAAGATTGCCGATGAAGCTGCCCGGCAATCCCGGCGCAGCTCGGTTCCCGCGGTAGTGCTGGCGGAAAGCCTCACTTCGGTGCTTGAGGAGTCAGTCGACGCCATGAAACTCCTGCTCTGGGAAGGGGAACAACAGCACCATCTCAAGGAAGCACTGGCCGCTCCTTCGGCACCGGCATCTATTGCCATCCTGGTCGGACCGGAAGGGGGAATCACCGACAGTGAATCAGAATTGGCCATAAGCCATGGTTTCACCGCTGTCTCGCTCGGTCCGCGCATCCTGCGCACCGAAACTGCGGGGTTGGCGATGCTCGCCATTCTTCAGTACCACTGGGGGGATATGGGGTAGGAACGAATAAAGCTTTATTGTCATCTGCCGAAAAGAGAGATATCTGCCGGCAGGCGCCGGCCAGGATCTGCTTGCCCAGAGCCGTAAGGTTCAGGCTAAAGGAGCACGGCCATGAAATGTCCCAAGTGCGGATACAACAGCTTTGAATATCTCAACACCTGCAGGAAATGCGGTATCGACCTCGCAGGATTCAAGAATACCCTGGGACTGCGCCCCGTTATCCTTCCGCCAGCCGTTTCGGCACAGCATGCCACCGAGATCATCCCCGCAGGGGAGACACCGGCTCCGGTCGAAGCGGCTGAGACGGCCAGCGCAGAGACGTTCCACTGGGAGACGCCCGTCGATACGGAAGCGGCAATCCCGCAGCTACCCGAAATCTCTCCGTTTGCACTCGACCTTGACGAGGCACCGACACCCCCTGCTGCCCCGGTAGAACCCTTTGCCTTCATCGACCAGCCATCAACCGACAGCCTCTCTGTACCTACAGAATCCACAGAGAGCCCGGCCTCCGTAACGCTCAGTGACTTCTCATTCGATGAACAAGAGCCGACAGAGCCCGAACAACCGGCAGTAACAACAGAGATCCCGGCCAGCAGCATTGACAGCTCTTTTGGCGAATTCGTCTTTGGCGAGGAACCGGTAGCATCGGCAGTGGAAACGGCTCCAGCTTCCCCACCGATCAGCGATGAGAGCCCTTTTGGAGAGTTCGCCTTTGGGGAAGAGCCGGCAGTGCCGGCAGCAGAAGCAGCCCCTGCCCCTCCGCCGGTCAGCGATGAAAGCCCTTTTGGGGAGTTCGCCTTTGGCGAGGAACCGGCAGTACCGGCCACAGAAACGGCTTCGCCGGCCCCGCCGGTTATCGACGAGAGTTCTTTTGGGGAGTTCGCCTTTGGCGAGGAACCTGTGGCACAGTCGGTCGATCCGGCTCCGCCAGCCGCTGCCGAAATGAACCCCTTTGGCGAGTTTGCCTTTGACGAAGAGCCTGCATTAGCGACTGCCCAGACCGCCGCACCGGATTTCAACCTGGAAACGTTTGGCGACCTGACAGAGGAACAGTTGCAGCATGATGCGGGGATTGCACCTGAGGAATTTGAACTGGAAAGTTTTCAGATAAGTGCCGGAGCAACTCCGGCAACAGAGGGACAGGAGAAAAAGACTGCTCCCGGTGGGACCCAGTTCACCAAGGACGAATTCGATGCCCTGTTCGGTGAACTGGCAGCGCTGGAAAAAAAGAACTGACGAAGAACCCTGACTCAGTCACCGCTGCCGAGGAGCTCCGCCAATTCTTCCCCAAAGGC
The DNA here is from genome assembly GCA_016223015.1 of Geobacter sp. Taxonomy (GTDB): domain Bacteria; phylum Desulfobacterota; class Desulfuromonadia; order Geobacterales; family DSM-12255; genus Geoanaerobacter. The sequence goes on from JACRPV010000184.1 coordinate 15,988, forward strand.
AGCGTACTGCCAATTCTTGAGTCCGGATATCCTGGCCGCCCCTGTACCGGAGGCGGCCTTTTCACCCTCCACCAACGACTCCAGCAATGCGTTATTCGCCACCAACCCCGGCGACATGCCCAACTCGGATGCCTTTTTCTCACGCCAGAGCTTGAGGCGCTTTAGCTGCGCTTCCTGGGCCTTGGTGCGCCTAATCCGCGCCATGTGGGGATAGCCGGGAAGGCGAGACGGATTCACCGCAGTCCCACGTGCAACCGCTGCCAGCAATCCCTGCCCGTACCGTTCCACCAGCCGCGACGAAAGACCGCTTACCCCCTGCAGTTCAACCGCACTGGCCGGCTTGCGTTCCGCCAGTTCTCTCAGCGTCTCAGCACCGAGAACCTTGAACAGCGGCACGTCGCGGCGCTGCGCCTCGACATCGCGGAACCTGAGCAGCTCCTCCAGGACGGCCAGCGTGGCAGGGCTCATCTTTGCCGCCCCCTTGAAGCGGAGAAAGAGCGGCTCGTCCCCGCGTTCGGCCATCCGGACCTGGGTCAGCAGCGCACACTCCTCCCTGACCCACTCCAATCGCCCTTTGTCTGCAAGTTCTGTCGAAAGCTGCCCATACAGCGGGATGAGCAGACTGGTATCCTTTACGGCGTAATCGAGCATCTCCGGAGACAGGGGCCGCCTCGTCCAGTCGGCCTGCTGGTACCGTTTGTCCAGTTCGGCCCCGTACCGCTTCTTCAGTACCGCGGCCAGGCCCACTTCAGGCTCGCCCAGAAACTGGCAGGCGATCATGGTGTCGAAGAGATTGGTCATCGTGATGCCGAAATCCCGGTGCAGCGAGCGCACGTCGTAGTCGGCACCGTGGAAAACCTTGCAGACTCCCGGATCGGCAAAGATCGGCTTGAGCAGCGACAGGTCAGGGCAGGCAAGCGGGTCCACGACGTACGTCTGCCCTGGGCAGGCGATCTGCAGAAGGCAGACCTGCTCCAGATAGTGATGCTGCGAATCCGCTTCCAGATCGCATGCCAGAAACGGTTCTCCGGTCAGGCGCGTCACCGCCCTCTCCAGGGCAGCGGTGGTCGTTATCATCTCAAAAGTCATTGGTATTCTTTCCCGGCCGATGTGGGCGTATCGAGCGGTTGCCGCACAAACGCCAAGGACACGCGGGGCGATACGGCTGCCCGTCCGGTGCGCCTTGGCGGCTCCATGCGGTCAGTCTCAATATTCCCGGATAATGTCATACAGGGTCGTCCGCTGGGCAGCCCTGAAACCTCCTCCATGGATGAGCGCCACCATCTCTGCCATGCTCATCCTGAACCGGCATCCGGCAGCGGCAACCACATTCTCCTCCAGCATGGTACCTCCCAGGTCGTTGGCACCGAAAAACAGGGCCACCTGAGCCATCTTCGCCCCCTGGGTCACCCAACTCGCCTGGATGTTGGGAACGTTGTCCAGGATGATCCGGGAGAGCGCCAGCACCTTCAGGTACTCGACTCCCGTGGCGGTCTTCCCCCCCAGTTCGGTGTTTCCCGGCTGGTAGGTCCAGGGGATGAAGGCAGTGAAGCTCCCCCCGCCGGCCTGCAGCTCCCGAACCCGGAAGATATGCTCCACGATATCCGCGGCAGTCTCCCTGCTCCCGAACATCATGGTCGCCGTGGTCGGCATGCCGAGCAGGGCCGCCTCCCGCATCACCGCAGCCCATCCCTCCCAGCCGATCTTCTTGGGCGAGATCTCCTGACGGACCCGGTCCACCAGGATCTCGGCACCGCCGCCGGGGACCGAATCGAGACCGGCCTCCTTCAGCCGCTGCAGCGTCTCCCGGATGCCGAGCTGCGACACGGAAGCGATCTGGGTGATCTCCGCCGGCGACAGGGAATGGTTCTGCACCGTCGGGAAACAGCGCTTGATCTCACGGAACAGCCGCTCGAACCAGTCGATGCCGAGCTGCGGGTGGAGCCCCCCCTGCATCAGGAGCTGCGTCCCCCCCTGGGCAACCAGCTCGGCGATCTTTTCGTAGATCACCTCTTCCGCCAGGACAAAGGCGTCGCTGGAGCCCTCGTCCCGGTAGAAGGCGCAGAACGAGCATCTGGACTCGCAGATATTGGTGTAGTTTACGTTCCGGTCCACCACGAAGGTGACCAGCCTGTCCGGGTGGAGCCGGCGCCGGATCGTGTCGGCCAGCCTGCCGACCTGGAGCAGATCCGCCTCGGTGAGCAGCCAGAGCGCTTCGGCCCGGGTCAGCGGCAGACCTGCCGCAAGATGTTCCATGATCCCGGCCAGCATCAGCAGGTCCTCAGTTCGTTGTACAGGGTATCCCGCTCCACCGGCACCCTGCCGGCCGCGCGGATCATCCGGACGATATCGTCCCTGGTCATGGTCTGGGGGGAGCTGGCGCCGGCATCGTGACCGATCTTCTCTTCCACCACCGTTCAATCCAGGTCGTTGACCCCGAAACAGAGGGCGGTCTGGGCGATCTTCTCGCCGAGCATGACCCAGTAGGCCTTGATGTTCTGGAAGTTGTCCAGGTAGAGCCGGCTGACCGCCAGGGTCTTCAGGTCGTCCACCCCGCCGCTGGCAGGGTTCTTCAGATGGCCGAGCGGATTATTCTCGGACTGGAATGAAAGCGGGATGAAGACCTGGAACCCGCCGGTCCGATCCTGCAGCTCCCGCAGGCGCGCCATGTGGTCGATCCTGTCGGCAAGGCTTTCTATGTGGCCATAGAGCATGGTGGCATTCGACTTGAGCCCGGCCCGGTGCACAGCAGCCATCACCTCCAGCCAGCGCTCGCCGCTGATCTTCTCCGGACAGAGCTGATCGCGCACCTCCTGGCGCAGGATCTCGGCGCCCCCTCCCGGCAGCGACCCCAGGCCGGCAGCCTTCAGGTCCTGCAGCACCCCGGTCACGTCCTGGCTGGAGAGCTTGGCCAGGTAGTCTATCTCCACCGCGGTAAACGCCTTGATATGCAGGTCCGAGGAGACGTCGCGCACCGTCCGGAGCATCTCCAGGTAGAATTCATAAGGGAGCTCGGGGTGGAGCCCACCCACGATATGGATCTCGGTCGCTCCCTGGGCCAGCGCCTCCTCGGCCCGGCGCCGGATCTCCTCCAGGTCGTAGCAGTAGGCACCCTCCTGGTCGTCGGTCCGGGAAAACGCGCAGAACTTGCAGCGGTTCACGCAGATATTGGTGTGGTTGATGTGCCGGTTGACGTTGAAAAAGACCCGCTTCCCGTTCTTCCGCTCGTTGACCAGGGCCGCCAGTTCTCCAACGGCCAGCAGATCGGGCTCGGCAAAGAGAAAGAGCGCCTCCTGCTCGGTGAGCCGGACGTTATTATGTACTTTTTCTGTGATCTGTTCAATGGTCATAGTCGATCTCTTGCAGCAATCTCTGTCGTTAACTTTAGCTCAAACCTGCAAAAGCTTGTTGACCTGCGCAGTTTTCGCAAATCCGTAGCGGCAGCCTTCATCACTTTAATAGCATGGGTTCGATCCTCATATCGCCATCCCCGCGCCGCCTGAAATGGTTCATCATTACTGACTTGGGATTCGTGACGTAATCAGGGCTTAATAAACAGTCGCTGCCATTGATGTCAAATCTATCGGCAAGTCTATTGACGATGGTTGTCAATAGATTGTTCATAGACTGTCAATAACCATCCTTGCGCTGATTGGCCAAACTGCCGAGATCCTCCACGGTAGCATATACCAGAGAATAGCGAGCCCAACGCTTTCCTTTCTCCCGCTCCAAGAAACATTCTCCGACCAATTTGTTGAGCAAGTATGTAGCCCGTCGAAGGTTAACCCCCAGCAATGACCGGCATTCAGCATTATTAATGGACCTGTTCTCCCGGACAAATGCAATAATTTTTGCCTCGTCCGTCAAAGGCATTTCAACCGCAGTCTCTTCAACTGGCCTATTGAATGAATCGTCAAGGGTATAATGGGTCCAGCGTCCCGAGCTGTGCTGATCAACCAGTCCGGTCTGGGCTAGTTCTCGCAACTCCTGCCCTGCCCTTAACGCTTCGACATGGTTCAGCCGCCGGTAGTCAGCATTGGTGATCTGGTCGCGCTGGCGCAGGTAGACCAGGGCCAGCCGCTGGCGGTCGTTGAGCGGTACGCCGGCGAACTGATTCAGCCAGGCAATGGCCTCGGGGCTCAGCAGGGTATGGTTACGAAAGCTAACGAGGAAGGAAGAGCGCCGGTCATCGAAGCGGGGTGGCTCCAGGTTGGCGTCGCGAAGAGCATGGAGCATGGCCTTGATGCCGCTGCCGCGGTTCTCGACCACGTGCATGTCTTCCATCATCCGCATCAGACGGGCGTTGCGAGTAGACTGCTCCTCCTCCAGGTTCTCTATGGTCACGTTGCCGAACAGACCGCCGGGACTCTGGATCTCCAGGCGGTCGGCGAACATCCTGACCTGGACATAGCTGCCCCGTACGTAGGTACTGTAGTCGCGGTGCGCCACGGCGTTGGCCAGCGCCTCGCGTAGCGCCTCCTGTGGATACTCGGGGATGTCGTGGCGGAACACCCCCTTGATAAGAGACGCCTTGCGCATTGCCCCAAGGATGTAGGTTTCCGCCTCGGCGACCATCTCGGAGATTGGCCCCTCGAAGCGCCGGTTGTCGAGGAAGCGCTCTCCGCGCGGTGTTTTCTCCTCTTCGGTGGTGCCGAAGTACTGGACGAAGGTGATCATCAGTTGGGGGCAATACTCCTGTGGATACTTGCCGAACATCAGCAGCCCCGCCAGGGTCGGCCGTAGCACCTCGCCGTCTTGCATCAACACGCGCAGCCGGGTCAAGGCCTCTTCACGGGAGCCACGCAGGTAGCCGGCGCGCGGGCGGGACCGCCGCAGATTGTCAAGATAGGTATCGAGCAGGGCACCGTCGAGGTCGTCCAGCGTAGCGCCGGGAACAATCTCCTCATCGCAGGTCGGCTGACCCCTTCCGCTCAGGTAGCCAAAGACCTCGTAATCGGTCATCTGCCGGTTGGTATTCCCCACGCGCAGATAGGCGCCCTTGGGCAAACCGGCAGTTTTGTAGTGGCAAGGCTTCTGTGTCGCCGGGACTTCGTCCATCTCGGCCGTCACCACGGTCTGCCCGTCAATTTCATCAACGGTAAAGACAGGACGCAGGGCCGGTTCCATCTCCGCCGAAGCAACGTGGGTCAACTCCTCCTGCAAGCGATGGGCGTTGCCAACACCGACCAGAGAGAAAGCGCGGGTTTCATCCAGACCGAAGAGGAGAACGCCACCACCGGGGCGGTTGGCGAAGGCGGAGAGGGTCTCGAAAAGCCGCCTGGGCGTGCCGCCTCGAGCCGCCTTCACCTCCACGTTATCCAGCTCGCACTGCCGCCGCTGGACCACCGCCACCAGTTGTCGCAATTCCTCGCGGGTCATTTGATCAACCCTCTCTCAACATCCCAATACGTATTCTGCGCGGCGATCTTGACCGGATCGGCCACCAAGGGGAAGGTGGTCAGGATGTAGGCAAATTCTTCTTCCGTCAAGCCGTAAAGATGGGCGATGAGGCCGTCCAGCTCGGCGCGCAGACGGCCGCGCTCCACTTCGATGGTGACTCCCTGTTTGTGGCTGCCGATACCGGCCTCTTTGTCCAGGTCGTCAAACTCCGGGGCGGTGCAGATCAGGCGAGCAGCCCGCTCAACAATGGGGCGAAATCTGCGTGATTAGAGACATTCAGTGTCTCCTGTAAAGTTGGCAGAAGACTGTTTTCAATATTGTCGAATATGCGTGGCAATCGCTAAGGTTCCCCACCTTTTGCAGAGCTGATGGGCAATGCCCACCTGATCCAGCACTTTTCCCGCCACGAAATCAATCAGGTCGTCCACGTTCTGCGCTCCTCCATAGAAACCGGGCATGGCCGGCACGATGCGAACCCCCATCCGGGCCAGCTTCAGCATGTTCTCAAGGTGGATCACGGAGAGCGGCGTCTCACGGGGGACCAGGACCAGGGGGCGGGCCTCCTTGAGCATGACATCGGCGGCCCGTTCCAGGAGCGTCCCCGAGATGCCGGCGGCAATCCGCGCCAGGCTCCCCATGGAGCAGGGCGCGACAATCATGGTGTCCGGGGCTGAAGAACCGCTGGCAAGGGGGGAATAGAAATCGTCATCAGCGTAATAGCTGAGTTGCCCCTTTGCAACCGAAAAATGCCGCGACATCTCCTCGGTCACCCGTGCCGCATCGCCATGCCAGTCCAGCCCGCATTCCTCCCGGAGCACGATAAAGCCGGGGCGGCTGACGAGGATACTGAGCCGGCACCCCGCACGCACCAACTCCCCGATGATGCGGAGGCCGTAAACGGCACCGGAGGCGCCGGTAATGGCCAGACCGATATGCCGCTCGCTCATGCTGCCCCCTTTCCCACAAGGACTTCGGCCAGCGTCGCCAGGAAGATGATGATGCTGATGTAGCCGTTGGTGGTGAAAAAGGCGAGATCGAGCCTGGACAGATCACCCGAGCGCAATAACCAGTGCTCGTAGCAGAGGAGAAGGGTTGCGGCGAACACCCCTCCCAGGAAAAACCCTCCCAGCGGGAGAAGCGCATGCACAGCCACCAGCAGCCCTACCATGATCAGGGAAAAGAGCCGCGCCAGCCAGAGGGAACCGTTGACCCCCAGCTTCACCGGGATGGAATGGAGGCCTGCAGCCCGGTCGAACTCCAGGTCCTGCAGGGCGTAGAGGATATCGAAACCCGCGACCCAGAAGAGCACCGCCAGCCCCAGCAGAATGACCGGAAGCTCGACGGTGCCGCGCACCGCGATCCAGGCCCCCACCGGCGCCGCGCCGAGGCAGAGCCCGAGCACCATATGGGCAAAGGAGGTGAAGCGCTTGCAATATGAATAGAGCACCAGGAAAAAGAGAGCGACCGGTGCCAGCGCCAGACAGAGCGGATTGAGCCGCGACGCGGCATAGAGCAGCATCAACACCGAAATGACGATAAAGGCGATGACGGTCCCCTTGCCGAGCTGCCCGGCAGGGATTGCCCTGTTTGCCGTCCTGGGGTTCCGTGCGTCGATCTCCGCGTCTATCACCCGGTTCAGCCCCATGGCCGCGGTCCGCGCGCCAACCATCGCCATCATGATCCAGAACATCTGCACCCACGAGGGAATCCCCCTGGCTGCCAGCAGTGCACCGGTCAGCGCGAACGGCAGGGCGAAGATGGTGTGGGAGAATTTGATCATCTCCAGACGCCGTCGTCCGGGCGAAGCGGCGTCCGGGTATCGGCATCCTTCCGGGTGGCATCGACGAAAAGCCGCCCGCCGTCCAGCCGCAGGTCCCGTTCCCATGCCACGTTGTTCATGATCCGCCAATACACACCGGCGATGTCAGCCGGCGACTGTTCCGCATCCACGAGCACCAGCAGCCGCGACCGCCCGAGCCATGGCGTTTCGCTCAGCCGGGCCAGCAACTCCCCTCCCCCACCGGGGGCATTACGTACCGCAACGACGGTTCCGCCTTGGAAGATACCGGCATGCGGTTGATGAATCTCGCACACCTGCGGCACGTCGATCTGCAGCAGGGGGAGGATGAGCCGTTCAGCCGCAGCAGCGAGCCAGCAGTCCTCCATGGGAGGCGGCCCCACCACCGTAGCAGGAAAGAGCATGTCGCGCCGCCGGCTGACCGAGGTCACCCGCACCAGCGGGGCATCCAAAGGCTCCGCATAATACCCGGTATGGTTGCCGAAGGCGCCGTCGCGCACCGTTTCGCCGGGGTGGATGACCCCCTCGATGACCAGCTCCGCGCCGGCAGGAACCTGCAGGCCGCTGGCCAGGCAAGGCGCCAGCTCCACCGGCTCTCCCCGCAGCAGGCCAGCAAAGCGAAACTCGTCGATCTCTCTCGGCAGCGGCAGGGTCGCGGCAAAGGTCACTGCCGGATCGCCCCCCACGGCAATGGCCACCGGCATCGGCTCCCTGCTTGTCAGCCAGGCACGGGCATGGGCAGCAGCGCCGCTCGATTCGCCCCAGTGGATCGCCAGCCGATCGGGGCCGAGCACTGCAACCCGGTACATGCCGCAGTTCGTCTCTCCTCCGGCCGGATCGGCGGTGATCACCAGCGGCAGCGTGATAAAGCGGCCGGCATGGTCAGGCGCACCATCCAGGGGCCAGCTCTTCAGAACGGGAAAACGGGACAGGTCGGGCGGATCTTCCCGCACCTCCCGGCATGGCGCAGCGGAAACAAGCTGCGGTGTCGCCCGCTGCCAGGGATCGCTCGCAGAAAGAGCCGTCAGCCGCTCAATCGCGCTGCTGCCCGGCTCCCGGCCCAGTATCCCGCGCAGCCAGGAGGTAAGTTCCTCCAGGCGCTCCACCCCGAGCGCAACAGCCATGCGCTTTTTCGAGCCGAACAGATTGGTGACGACCGGGAACGCACTCCCCAGGACCTGCTGAAACAGCAGGGCAGGCCCTCCAGCCGGTAGCCTGCAGGCTCGGCAGGTAATGGCGGCGATCTCGTGTACGGGGTCGACCGTTACCGGCACCCGGTGCAGCTCCCCCAGCTCGTCCAGCCGGGAGAGGAAATCGCGCAGATCGCAAAACGCCATATCGCCTCGCTCTATCGCTCTTGATCAGGGATTTATGTGTATCACTTACGACAGGTGATGACAATAATTTTATACCCCGCAACGGCAGGGAATGTGTTGACAAATCAGCGGCAACCGGCTATATAAAGGGTTCGTCGGGGCGTAGCGCAGCCTGGTAGCGCACCTGCTTCGGGAGCAGTGGGTCGGAAGTTCGAATCTTCTCGCCCCGACCAAATTTCAAGGGGTTACGGTTTTTCCGTAACCCCTTTTTCTTTAACTGCCTCTCATATCGAATACTTATGACTGTTGCCTCATTGAACAACCTCACATGCCAGCATTAAGATCCTGCTATGGGATTCGCAAGAAATCCCTGACACATCCATAGGGCTAAATTTGTAGCACATTCTGTGATTGATGTAGAAGCCAACTATCTGATTCTGAATTATCTGTCTCAGATAGTTGATATCATTGCAAACTACTATATGATTGGAATAGTACGTACTCCGCCTTACAAATAAATAATTCCTGAATCCGTGACCGTTCATTGAATGGACGGGGTTTATCCCCACTGGGGGTCATTTTTGACCTTGGTGGGTTAATTTCTGTAAATAGTGGCCACTCAGTTTGACCTGTAGGCCCTGTTCTTTGTCAAG
>JACRPV010000017.1 GCA_016223015.1 Geobacter sp.
ACCTGACGTATCGGTGTTATCCTGAGCGACAGTCAGTAACAGTTGAACGGGAACAAGGGCAAGTGTATATGGAAATATCTTGATGAATGAACGTGTGAAGACTTGCATTGTCGGTATGTGTTCAGTTATTGGATTTACCGCTTCAGCCCTATTGTCTTATCCCCTTCCAGGGAGGCAAGCAGATTAAGTCCTTTCTAGATGAGGCGGTATTTTTGTTTACTGCTGCTTAGCTTGTCGGGAATAATCATGCAATTACTAAAATGCTGAGGACTCAACAATGGTTACTCACATCCTCAAGTCATCCAAAAACTCCGATGGTACATCCCCGCTCGTCACCAGCAGATGATCCCGAGCACGGGTGCAGGCGACGTACAGCAGGTGCCGCTCGGTATCATAGACCTCCTGAAGGTCAGCATCGTCAACGACTGTTTCGATACGTTCCTGAAGCGGTATGACTTCATCATCGCAGGCCATCACTACAACAACACGAAATTCCAGACCCTTGGCAAGATGCATGGTGCTGATAGATACCTGACCAACGGCTGTTTCTACGTGTTCATCAAGCACCTTGCCGACCAGCCCGGCTTTTTCCACGGCAGCGCTAGCTCGGTCCAGTTCCGCTGCGGAGCGCACGAAAACGCCAATTTCGTGAGGATGTATCCCTTCACTTGTTCGGTCGGTAAGCCATTTCCCAACTGTTTCGATTTCTTCTTCTGGCGTATGCAACGCTTCGACAGTTGGTGCAGGGCCGTTGAAGACTGACGTAGTTCCGCGTCTTTCTTCCGTATTACCGTCAACATCCGACAACTCAGGCCCCAACAGCCGATCGGACTGCATCCTGATCTGGTGTGAGGTCCGGTAATTGATCCGCAAGGTCCGGGCACGGCCGCGCACTTCAACCCCAAGCGCCTTCCAGGAAAAGGGCTGCTGGAAAATCCGCTGGCCAAGGTCGCCGGCAAAGAAGAGGCAATTGTGGTGTTCGGCACCCAGCGCAGCCAAGAAGCGTAACTGAGCAACGTTAATATCCTGAGCCTCATCCACTACGCAGAAGTCGAAGGGAGGATTCTTGCTCTCAACAAGACGGGTCGCCAACCGGCTGAAAATGTCGGCATGGGTAACCAGATTAGCGGATTTGAGCTTGGCCCGAACCTGCTCGAAGATCGACCAGAGCAGAAGCCGTTGCTGTTCCTGTAGCCGGGTTTTGCGCCCCAATCTGGCAACGTCGCGATACGACTCCCAGCTATCCAGTTGCCACGCATCAACAATCTGTTCCCATTCTGCAAGTAAAAAGCGCAGGCTGAATTTCTGTCCTTCGGCGTTACCGGCAGCCTCGGCAAGAAGCCGTTGCAGCTCTTCTCGGGAGACAATCTGTGGGCGGCCAAAATTCAACTCATAGAGTCGCTGGCCAATCGCATTCATGGCATGCACTTCCAGTCGTTCACCCAGACGGGGTTCATTGCTGAGCAGTCGCCGCATTTTTGTGCGTAATGCATTTGCCAGGGTATCGGAAAAAGTAGTGAGCAGTACGCGGGCATCAGGATTGGAGCGTGTCAGGAAAACTGCCCGATGCAGGGCAACGATGGTCTTACCCGTACCTGCTGAGCCTGAAACCCGTGCCGGGCCGCTATAGTCCCGCTCCACCAGTTGTCGCTGGGCCGGATGGAGAAAAACGGTCCACTTCTCCCAGGGAAAATCGAGCGCACGTTCCAGCTCTTCCACGTTGTTCATTACCCGGAAACGACGCTGGGCGTCAGGATGATCGAAGGGGCCACTGCCAACAGCCACCGGTTGTGGCTGCTGCGGAGTAACGCCAGTGGCTAAATCCAGTAATGCTTCAGCTGCCTCGCCGGGAAGATGCTCTGCCAGTATTAACAGGGTGTCTTCATTGGCCTGCCGTACGTCAGCCAGCCACTCTTCCGGCACACCGTAGCCGAGCAGGGTATCTGACGCGATATGGGCAAACAATGGCAGTTTAGGTTGGACCGGTTGCGGCGCTTCCACATACCTGGGGATGGTGATTTCTTGCACCGTCTCCCGAATCTCTACTAACTGGGCCGCGCCGGTTCTAGGGTGAACCTCCAGCTTGCGTCGCACTGCCCATTGGTAGGCTGGGTCATGGTGATCAACATAGCAAAGCAGCAGGCTTTCCGTCGTTTTATGAACTATTATCCGCAGGTCACTGCTGACCCTCACTGACCAGAAGTTCTTATCCCTGGCCTTGTCGAGTTTATGAAAGCTCATCCCAGGATTGGCCGGGTTCAGTTGCAGATCAAAGGCCGTGGTTTTCACGGCCTTTTGCTCTTCGCCGGTCAGTTTGGCGAGGCTGTCGGTAAATGTATCGGCAATGCGGAATTCCATCATTCCATCCTTATCCGCGGTTTCTTTTATGAATTTAGGGCATCAATGAGCAAGGGCATTGTCCAAGGCCCGATCAAGTTCAAAGCGAAAAGCATCAAAACTCGGCATACCAATACGACCGGGATCAATACGTCCTTCACGAACCCACTCTGCAAGGTCTTCTGAAGACACTTGATCTCCTATAATTGCAGCAAGTTGCCTCTTTAATGAAATCGGGCTTGCATCGTTCCCCGATTCCTCTTCGAGGGCAGTACAGTGTGTATATGGATTATCCTTCAGAGCGCACATTAGCCATGCTTCTGATTTTGGTTTTGGCACCATCGGAGCGCCACGTTCAAACTCAGCATCCTTAAATCCATGAACAATGGAGTTAAACTTGTCTTTCCACAAACTGCGTGTAGACGAGTTGCTACCATCCGAATCCCGGAACAAAACGGTAACTACTGGGCATTCACGTTCAGTTTCCAATTCCTTGGCCATAACTCCAAGTGCTTGAGCATTTTTTCTAAAGTAAATTGTATCCGTTTTAACTTTTTCACCAGGCAACCGTAGCGAACGAATTGCAGAGATACTTTTGCTTCTTACTGCCACTTCATGTTCACCAACAAACCGCACTGACCCATTATCAATAAGAGAGTAGTTAAGTTTTTGTTCTGCCAGTTGATCAATTATTACCGCCATTGGACCTGCTTTAAATTGAGCACCTTCACAGGGAGGGACTCCACCATAACAAGTTCCAATATCACTTGGCCCTTCTCCACTCAGCAGCAACATCATTGCTGGGCACCTTCTTGGCAGAGATCGCGCACAACGTCTTCCAGATAGGTATCAACAAAAACCTCGCCCGGACCAAGGGAGCTGAGTTTTTTGGAAGGTACTGGCAAATCAAAAAAGCGCCTAGCCTTGGTTGCCCCCCTGGAATCACGATAGAGAAGAATCACAGATTCCTTGGCAACTTCATCTGGTAAATAATTCAAAATCATCGGGCTATGAGTAGTAACAACCACTTGCTGCTCAATTGAAATTAGCGTACTCACCAGTTTGCCAATAAGTTCAGGATTAATGCCGTTTTCAATTTCGTCGAACAGAAGAAACTTATGCTCTGTCTGTGTCTGAGCTAGCAAGGTCAGAATACGCAGCATTCCATCATTAATATGTCGGGCATCCGTCTCCAAGGGTCTTCTACTGCTATCGAGATAATCTTCCCGTACCAATAGTTTTTTCCAACCATAACGAAGTGATTTAATGTCCCATTCATTCACATGTGGGTAAAACTCGTGTAGCTTTTCTAATAGATGTGCATTTTGTTCACCCTTGAATTGAGCAAGAAACGCTGATAATTTTTCACCGCCTCTCCCGACATCATCAGCACTTTTTGAACTTTGACGCATCAAATGAGGAGAAAGCATTTCCAGCGACTTCAGACTTTGCATAAATTTCTTTAAGGCTATCAGTGATTCATGATGATGTTCATGGAGTTTAAGTTGCGAGAGCACTGACCCTTGATAAGCAAAGTCAATGGATCCCTGCCTGCGTTCAGGTAAATACAGCTGCCCATCAGAAAGCTTGAGTACTGTTGTGCCACCTCCAATTTTTACCACTTCCGATGTACAGCGAAGTAAGTTAACATTGAATAGGCCAGCCCAATCAACTTGACCAACATTTGGAAGTTCAAGTACCACCCTAAAGGTTATCAGCTGCTTCTTTAATAGTTTGCTCGTCAGTTCGGCCTTTTTCCAGTCACGTAGAGCAAGCCATTCCTTGGTTTGTCCCGTCATTAGCTGCCCGACAAAATCGAACGCCTGAAGCAGAGTCGATTTACCCGCACCATTTAGACCAATCAAGCAGGTAAATTTTGTAAGTTGCTGTGGTTCTGGTGGTAACGAGAAATCCACTAGTGACTTAAAATTATCAATATAAAACGACTTAATCATGCGTCACCTCAATTGGAAGAGTTTTGCATATGCATAACTTTCAGTTTCAATAAAGCTTCCCTAACTAATTTCCTTCAGTAGTAGCTGAACATTTCAATCAGTTTTACCATATTCAGTTAAATTTATCGGCTTTTCAAAGTCGTCAACCATCACGCGACAAACTAACTTCCCAATTATTAATCCTTATCGACATACTCTTCGATTAACGGGATAAAGCCTCGCCTACCGTGGTTTGCCCCCGTGAACCTAATTACATTTGTTGACTCGCCTATGTCGATAGGAGGGTCTTCATTTTCGAAAATGATTACTTGGGCAAGCGGAAATTCCTTGGCTACCGACCGATAAAAAGCATCCTTAACATCCCGGCTGAATTCGCCTTCATCAGTATCAGGTTCCCTGTAAACAACCAAAGGAGAGTCGATTACAACTAGGCCCGGATGAGGCAATGATTCAATAAGGCATAACCGCATCAACGCGAGATTAAATGCGGCGTGAGCTATTGCGCGCACCCCCTTCCCATGACTGGTACGGTCGCGGCCAGAAATCACTATATCTTGGTCTTCTTCACCGAATGTAACGCGACCGAGACCTGGAAATTGCCAATCTTTGAGCAAATATTCAATCTGTTGACAAAATGCTTCCGCCTCATCCGCTCCGACTTTTGTCGAGGTGCCCCCGGAGGGTTTTTCTGGCTTCATATTCGTTATTTCACGCAACAATATCGTAAGTTCATCTACTCGGCTCTGGATTTCAAGAGCACGTTTGTAGAGGTCTCTTTCTACTTGGCTGTCTCTCAACTTCTGCAAAGCTGCATTTACCCTCGGCTTGATCTGATCAGCCAGCTCAGTTGCTATGGTATTCAGTTCAGTCTGTTTCCTCTCGCAATCTGCTACAAGTCGAACAATCTCTGCATCATTTGATTCCCGTGTGGACTGCAGATCGGTTAGCAATATTTTGATTTTGTTTGCCTCAGCAAGAGACGCAGACGCCACATCATCTGGGGCAGCTTCTGGTCTTTGATGCGTGTGTACATGATACTCGGCTAAGGAACCACAAACCGGACAGCGTTCTTCCTTCATTTGGCCAAGCCGAACGCCAGCCTCTGCAATTGTTTCCAGTCGTCGTAGATCGGAAACATACTGCTGCTGTAGAAGCTCAAATCTTTTCTGTAACTCGGTCAACACATCCTTTCGTGATTCCAATTGTCGCAGGTGTGTCCAAGCAGATCGTCGACGTTCTTCAATTATTGAAACGGTCTTTTGCTCGACTGCAAGTTCAGCTGACGCTAACGAAAACAAGGCGTCAACACGAGCAAGATTTTGTCTCCACTCGGTCACACTGCCGTCAAGATTGAGCTCAACTGACCGCTGCCTAGCTCGATCTAGCAGTACCTCAATTACCTCAGCTTTGCCCTGTTGTTTCCCTCGGGTAATTTTGATGTCTTCCTTTGCAACGACGCTAGCGTCATCAACTCCAGACAATAATAGACGGAGAACAGAACTTTCTACGGGTCGTGTAGAATAGCCACCTCGTAGAGAGTAAATCGGCGACAGCTCCCGAATGATGGTCTCTTCATTTACGAGGATCAGACGAGCAACGTCGCGAAAACTGAGTGACCGGGTGGTTCCACGGCTGTTGGTGCGTATCTTTTTCCCTACCAGCCCTGATAACGTCAAAAGAAAGTTTGAGACAGTGCTTTCGTCTCCATCTCGATGCTTTATCCCGAGAGTCAATCTTTCACCACTTTTTCGATATAGATTTACATCTCCACCCCTAATACCGCGCTCCAGGATGATTTCATCAGCCTCATCTGGCGTGCGAAGACCGATCTGAAGTAAATCGTAGGGTTCTGCTTCAGGTATGGATTTTGGTGATGTGCTCGCACCAAACATGAAGTCGATGCACTGTACAATAAAGGTCTTTCCAGTATCAGATGGGCCAGACACTACATTGAGTCCCGTCTTGAAACAAACCTCCGCCTTTGGCACGCCAATGCCAGAGAGTGTCAAACGCGTGATATGAAAACCACTTCCTGTCATGAACCCTCCTGAATATGCAGTACTGATTCCATCGCAAACTCAGCGCCCCATTCGCCAATGTGCCTGTCCGCCAACTGGTTCATTTCGTCGTCGGCCAGTGCGCCAAGTTCAGTAATCAGCCATGATGCCCTATCTCGGAGATGTTCCAAGTACTCAGAATCCAGCGCATCAAGGAAAGCTGCTGATCGGTCGGTGGCAGCGAAATACACCCCTTGGTCTGTGTATCTACGTTCAAGAAGCCCCCGACTTTGGTATAGAAGCAACCCTTCCTCCAAAACACTACGCCGAACCAATAACTCGCCGCCCCGGTGTGGTGTCTGCGGATGAAGGCCCACAGGACCGCCAGGAATATCGTCTGAATGCACAACCAGGTAGTCAAAAACAACAAGCCGTTGCAGCGAATACCCGGCAGGAAAAGACTCGTTCAAAATAGCCAAAGCACGAAGCCCAATTTCAACAGGTCCATTGAACGGGGTGCTGACACTCACTTGCTCGGCACTCGTCATTTCACCCACCTGACCTTCTTGTCATTTGCCAGCTGATGGCAGATACCTCCTCGATCAAGCACTGACAGTCTGGTGTTGAGCGCATGACCGGACAATTGAAGAGTCTTAGCCGTCTTAACGACTGCCATTACGCGGCGAAACCCATCCTCATGGGCTCCACGGATCTCATCCTTGATACCACTGTGGACTTCTCCTTGAAGGATCTCAAATTCCCCTGGCGGCAATGTGTCACGCGAGAACACCCGCAGCGCTTCGGCGCTATAGAACTCAAGACGAGAGTCATCAAAATGCTCACGAACGTCAGGTTCTCCTGAAATGTCCCCAACTGCTGTAACATCCCGTTTCAAATGGTCGGCATATGCGTCAAGCAATTCACGGACGTAATTTGCCTCATAATCTGCAACAACTGCTGGCGGATGTTCAAATGATGATCTTACTGGAAGGCCACCTCCAAATCGTGCAACATGCCAACGGGTCTTTGCGTGCTGTTCGATCAGCCTTAGCGGTGGGATCGCCTGAAAGATTGAAAAATCGAGGCTATTGATATACATCTTTAGTTGATCATCCAATTCTACCGCTCCAGTTGAGCTTATACCGTTGCGGCAATACTTTTCCCAATTATCGAAGAGACCAGATCGAAGTTTGTCTGGTTTCTTTAAAAGATTGGAGAGTCTGGTTCCGGCACCTTGTTGTGCAACGAAGTAGAAACGTCGAGGGTAGCTATAGTCCTTTCGATATGTGTAATAAACAAGCTTGCCAAGCTCTACCCATATGTCAGTCGGTGTTAAGCCATCTTTATAGTGCTTGCATTGATAGTTGTCCCAAACACTGCTGTCATTTTTGTCGTATGCAATAATGTCCCGCCCCATGTCTCCTGCGCCACCGCACCGTTCAACGAGGCCATAGTCATCGGTAAGCGAATGAGCCCATTCGAGAACAAATTCTTCCCATTGCCTGTCACTGAAGATCCGGATGCGCTCTATTGCCGGAATAGGGAGTCCCGTTACCACAAAATCTGCTGGCACTCCTGTTGGTGATGAAGGCTCTGTCAGCGGTCCTGTTTTGGTCGTCATGACATTGATTCTCCAGCGAGAGAGTTATTAGCTACATTTGGCGCCGAATCACCTCATCAAACAAGTACACGCTTTCGATCCAATCCGAAGAAATCGGCAAGGACACCAAGCAATGACTGAACTGTTGAGGGCAAGGATGAAGGCATCGGCACTTCTATTCTGAACGCCGCAGCTTCAAGTTCGCGGGCTGTCTCAAAGAGCCCGCTCTGGGTTGCGGACTTCGAGAAGTACTCTTGCTGGCTGAGTTCGTGTTCTATAGTATCTGCGAGTCCGGGTTGTGAGACAACGCTACCCACCAATGCAGCGGCCATTCGCCCAACCTTTTCTGTGAATGCTTTTCCTGCAACACCATATCTAAAGCCGCTGTCAAGAAGCACTCGTCGCTGTTCCTGTTCAATCGCTACATGCTCTCTCAAGATGAAATCGACTGAGACAAGGAAGTATGCACCTGTTACGTATACCATCCTCCAAGCAGGTGCAGGATTTGACAACGATTCTTGTAATTGACCTAGGAAATACCCTATATCGTCAAGCCAAGCATTGCAGCCATCGAATGTAAGCGAGTCAAGAACACGTGATTTATTAGCTTCATAACGTCCTCTCCAGTCGCCACCTAACTTACCTAAAGATGCTTGATCAAGCTGACTCAGAAGTTGCTCTTCAGAAATTCTCTGTAAATGGCTCCTGCTGCTGTGCGTAAGCCGGCTGAGAAATCTACCATCAAGCACCTTCACTTGATGCTGTAGACCAAACTCTCGTACGTCGGGTCTAACGTCAGTTGTAGCGACAATACATCCATCAAGGTTTAATACTGATTGAAGTCCCTTTGCCCAAAATATTCTTTCCAATGCCTGTGGCGTTTTCTTGTTCTTGATGTCAACATTCAATCTCTCACGACTTAGGGCTGAGCTCCTCCCATAGAGCCACAAATCAATATCTGTCACATCGAATCGATTGAATCTGAATTTACTCCCTCTAATTACGAAGTAACCAATACTCAGGAAATAGTTTCTGAGTGCCTCCTCAGCAGCAGGCCCCTTTAAGAGTTGTTCGCTCATCTTGATAGCCCACCTTTTCTGATTTCACTCAAGAGGTTGCGTGCGCTCAGCTTCACGGCTTCTGTAGAATCCTTTCGTTGTACTTCTCGCGTTACCTCTGGATTTATGTACTCAGTCACCTTTGCTCCTGGAAGTTGGGGAATGCTCTCGCAAGTTATATCCCCGTCTTGAATTACAGATAGTGCCAGTCTCCCTACTTCTGGCTTCAGTAGTGACATTGTAAACATTCCACCTGCTGTGGGTGTAACCTCTACAACCCCCTTATATTCCAATGCTTGATAGTCATTACCGATGGCCGTTGCTGGGCCAACTGTTCCTCCTGCTATTAGCTTATTCATCAAAGCGGATATCATTTGGATTCGGCCTCGGTAGTAACTACTTACGGTCATTCCATAAGTTAACGATGCAACTAACGCCTTAGCCAGATCGAGTGCGTCGTCAGCTATTGAGTTTGTAAATTTTGAGAACGCAGCGGGGCGTGTTACAAAGTAGTTCTTGCCACTTTCATTCCCTACCACGCTGACATCGAACATGCCAATAGAGTGCAACCTGGAAAACAACTCCTTTTCTAGTAAGTGTGTAACAGCCGAAAGAGGTAGGCAGCCAGATGCCTGAAGCTTGCTATTTAACTCAACAAGTAGACGAGACTCTTCTGGTTTAAGGGAACTCAAAACTGCATTTATCTTCTTTGCTTCATCACGCCTGAAAAGGTTACCGTTAAAGATTAATTTCTCCGTGGAAGATATGTTCTCCGAATCGAAGAAACCAATAGATCCACCAATTTGCAGGGTATTATTTACTTCACTGGTCGATAATTTGTATGTATCTGACAAATATTCAGCTGCGACTCTGTCAGTTACTGGTGATTCTGAAGCGATTTCGGACACATCTATCACTGCGTCTTCGTATGCTTCATGGTCAGACTCATCGAAGATCGTGGATGTATGCTCTAATACAGCCTGACCTGTCAGTCCCAGAACCTCAATGCCGCCAGGACTGCGAAGTATCAGTTTTTGTCTTTCAAGTTCAATTAAGATTGCTGGTGCTTCAGTTTTAGGGCTAATGTGGTTTGCCTTGGCAAGTGCATCCAGTCTTTTAGGCGTTATTTTAGATTGGCGTTCAGCTGAAATGGCTGATAACAAAGTCCCACACTTACCGGCGAAGCCAATAGCATCGAAATCTTGGTTTGTGGTCGCTTGAATTTTCCGGCCGTGATGTATCAGCCACGCTCCCTTCGTTTTCTTTTCCACAAATTCTCCTCGACGTTTTATGTAGAATATGAAGCCGTTTGCTGAAGGCGTACTAAGTAACTCTAAACACCTTCATAACCTCATCCCCCAGGTGGTTGATAACCTTCACCGCAATCCGCCCGGTCTTTGGTTTATCGAACGGCCGGGAGGTATCACTGTTCAGTGACGCCCATGCGTCTTCGTTGATCTCTGCTTTGAGGGTAGTCTTCAGTGACTTGTACGGATCGTTTGCCCCGAGGAAGTAGGCATGGCGGACGAAGAAGCTTTCTTCGTTGTAGTCAGTGTCGATGAACCAGCAGGCTATGCCTTCTGCGCCGTCGCTGCGGACTTCGCCGGTGTTAGGGTGGAAGACGTCCACACCGTTGACCTTGACTTGGATCTGGCCACCAGCAACATCATTGATGTCGATATCCGGTTCGCCGAAGATGACGAACAGGTTGCCCTTGCCGGTGTTCTTCAGATCGTCAGCCATGTGCAGGTCGGCGTTCATGCGGGCCTTGAGCACTGGGATGCGGCCGAGTTTGTCGAACTCAGATGAATGGGCGTCGTAGTTAAAGGCGCAGGCAATCAGCACGTCGAAGCCGGCGTCGCCCGCCTCGCGGGCAGCGGCTACCAGATCAGGACGGGAGACAGTGCCGAACTCGGGGCCGATGAAGATGGCAGCACGCTTCTCAGCGCCAAACTCCTCATAACAACCTTCACCACAGACCAGGTCGCCCGGCCAGGGGACGAGGGATGTGAACGTGATCTTGTCTTCCTTGTGGGCTTGCTGAACTCCGGCAGTCTTGAGGTTTTCCAGTATCATTTGGACAAAGTCCCGCTCCTTGCCGAATCCGTCCTGTTGTTCAGCAATGGTGTCGATCAGTTCGTCGTCAGCTCCTACTGTCAATACCCGGTGCGGCGACAGGCTTTCAACGGTGAATGGCCCGGCAACGCGGACTTTTTTCTTATCTTCGTAAGGTTTGTCATAGAGGAATTCGGATTCTGCCTTGGCGGCAATAGAGGCATCGATCTCCTTCTGTCGGGCTCAGAACTGATCCCACCAATGAGCATGAAGCTTCTTTGCTGCCTCAGACCAGTTAGCGTCGGCAGCACGGGGGAGTTCCCACTCTTCCCAAGACTTGTTTAAATCCTGATTGAGTTGCTGCCGCAACGGTTCCAGTTTTACCTGAAAATTCTCCCAGATGACGTCGATTTCGGCATTGTTGGCGATGGATTTGAGGGTAACGTGCGGTACCCGCTCATAGACAAACCCTTGTCGGATATCGCTACGTGTGGGTTGGCTGGACGGTATAGATAGAGTAGCTTCAGCCTCCTTCAGTTGACCGTCCTTTGAGTCGGCCAAAAGGTAGTATGAGTAGCGAGCACCCATAATCCGGGCACGAGCAAGCGCCAAGGCAACTCGGGAGGTATCGATGGTGATCCAGCGGCGGCCCCATTGCTCGGCGACATAAGCGGAGGTGCCGGAGCCACAAGTGGGATCTAAAACTAAGTCACCAGGGTCTGTGGTCATAAGGAAACAACGTTCAATAACTTTTGCACTTGTTTGGACAACATATGTCTTTGCGTCGATGTAGCCAGGTCTATTTGTGTCAGCCCACAGATTAGTAATTGGTTGAATAGGGAAATCGTCCATAAATCTGACATAACGAATGCTGTTAGTAGAACTTTCAATGCGCCAAGCTCTAGCTAAACGGTTCATTCCTGAGGCGGACGTCTTCCAATGAGCATTATGGCCGCAGTTAAACTCGCGACTTTCAAAGAAGAATTTTCCGCTGCTGGTTGCTGTTGAGCCTTGTGATGCTATCCCATCAAGTGAATATGGACGGAGATGTTCACCAGATTCGAGTCGCCTACGAATTTCGGGAACACCGAGATTCTTGCGACTACCATCTGGAAGTGCAGCACGCGAATGCGCCCATCCACCACCCTCTCGTAACTCTTTCTCCTGAAAGAGCTGACGGTATTTTAAAGTATTCTTTTTCTTTGCATACCAGATCAAGTAATTGAATATGTTACCCATATCTGAAGATGATTGTCCCCCTGTAGTTACAAATGGAATTAAGCTAATGCGATTTGCATCGCCGAACACTTCATCGAGGAGCGATGTTATGAGGTGATAGTTCTCATCGCCAATCTGCACAAATATCGATCCAGAGTCATTCAACAAGTCTCTCGCAACCGTCAACCGATCCCGCAAATAAGTTAGATACGAATGAATCCCATCCCTCCAGGTATCCCGAAAAGCTTTGACCTGTTCTGGCTCGCGTGTGATGTGGCCAGTATTGCCGTCCTTCACATCGCGACTGGTGGTTGACCATTGAAAGTTGGAGTTGAACTTGATGCCGTAAGGCGGGTCAAAATAGATGCACTGCACCTTGCCCCGCAGTCCCTCCCGCTCCGCCAGTGACGCCATAACTTGCAGGCTATCGCCCAGAATCATCCGGTTGGCCCAGTGGGCATCGTGCTGGTAAAACTCGGTCTTGGCGCTTTCATTTGGGAGGCCATTGAAATCGGCAAAGAGATCGAACTGTGACTCGGTCGCTTTCGCATCGGCCTGGGTGCGGCGCAGCAGATCATCTATAAGCACCTTGGGGTGGACCTTTTCCTGGATGTAGAGCGGAGGTGCTTGCACCACCAAGTCTGACCAATCCTGCTCATCCTTGCCGCGCCAGACCAGTTGCGGGTCCAGGTCACGGTTACGCCGCTCATAGGCAATTCGCACCGGGCTTTTATCAGCATCGTGCATAAGCGACTGATGCTCGGCAGTGGGGATGTTTTTTCTGGTTGCCTCGTCGTGGGTGAGTGTTTCGACGGCTATCTTTGTTGGTGCTTTTGCCATATTCTTTATCCTCACGCTGCCGGTCAGGCAGTTACAATTTCGATCATTTTATTGAATTCAGCTTCAACCCTGGCTTCAAAGTCAACCTCGATCTGGTAAACCTCGGTGAACTCGGCAAAGGCCCAGCGGCCATAGCTCTTCACGTTGTTTACCCCCGGCACCCAGTAGACATCCATGGTGGATTTCTTCTCCTTGGCGTCCTCCCGGCGATAACCCTTTATCTCGACGATCAAGTTCAGCAGATCGTCCTCGCCTTTGCCATCATCGACCTTCACAATGAAGTCGGGCAGGTAGCGGCGGGTTTCTGAGCCATAACGGTATGGCACTTCCAGACCCAGGTTGTGGTTCTTGACATAGGCTGTGACTTTGGGATGCGCCTCTGCCACGCGGCAGAACTCGGCTTCCCAGTCGCTGTCGAGGATGACCCAGTTGATCTGGCAACGACGGGCATCGGTCTCCCAGCGATCCTTCTTGGAGGTGTTGAAACTCACATGGCAGGTAGAGCCGGTCGGGTTGTACGGGTCGAGCACTGCCTTTATGGGACGCTTGCCGAGTTCCGAGCGGGTGATGCCGGCGGTAATCCGTTCACAGGCCATGTCCGCAAGTTCCTGGTACATGAGCTGCGCCGGGTATGTCTCACCTTTGCAGACCAGGCAGCTATCGAGCCACTCCTTGGTGATCCGTTTGAGCTGGCCAAAGAGATGGAGTTTGGCATCCTCGCCGGGGTCACGCCACTTGGTGTAGAGCAGGCGCTGGGTGACATGGAACAGAAGGGTTGAGCGGCGCATATCCCCCAGGTGTGCAAGACTGAGATCAACCCCTTCACCGATAATGCCTGAGTTTCTGGTGATGGACGGGCCGACCAGATCGGGAGACAGCTCCAGTATTGAATCTTCATTAAACACTGCGGTCAGTCGCTCCTCGGGCAGCTCTACCCGGTAACCGGCAACGCGTGGGAACTGGATTTCGAGCGGGTCACGCTCCGGACGGACAGCCTTAACATGAATGGTTTCACGGGGCGGTTGTGGCGCGGCCACCACCGGTTTGGCAGTGAAGTCGAAGGGAATGCCCAGCACGTCGGCATACTCGACATTGAAGAGACCATCTTCATTCAGTTCGTAGGACTGGCGACGCAAGGCACGGCCAATGACCTGCTCGCACAGCAGCTGGGTACCAAAAGCACGCACCCCGAGCACATGGGTAACGGTGTTGGTGTCCCACCCTTCGGTAAGCATGGAGACCGAGACCACGCAGCGGATCGATTCACCCAGGCGATCCTTCTTGCCGACTGTGTTCATGACCTCGCGCAACAACTCTTGATCGGTAAGGTTTTCGGCCTGGCGGCGGTCGCCGGTACGCTCGATGATTTCTCGACGGAAGCGGTCGATCTCGTCAGCAGCCATTTTGCGGAAATTATCATCCAGGGCATCGCCGGATTCCAGTT
Source organism: Geobacter sp. (assembly GCA_016223015.1). Taxonomy (GTDB): domain Bacteria; phylum Desulfobacterota; class Desulfuromonadia; order Geobacterales; family DSM-12255; genus Geoanaerobacter. The sequence goes on from JACRPV010000017.1 coordinate 14,505, forward strand.
GCTCACTGTCGATCAGCAGGGTACGGGGGCGGGCAATCTGATTGCCATGGTCATCGAAGTTGCGGAACAGAGCCAGACGGCCATTTTCCAACGTCGTGGAGCCGTCATCGTTCTCCCGCTGAAAACCGGAGATGTAGTCATACACCAGCTTGGAGGTGGAGGTGTTGTTACAGACAACGATAAAGCAAGGCGGGACATTGATTTTGTATTCCAGCCAGAGGTTGAACGTTTTTTCGTAATGGCCATAAAGTGCTTCAAGGGCAGTCTGGAGACGGACAGGCAGACTGAGAGGATCAAGATCCTTTGCCTTGCCCCGGCCTTTCTTAGGCATATCCTTGCGAATATGTTCCCACAAATTGCGGAACATTGGCATTTCATCGCCCGGCAGGTTCTGCGCCACCGGAACGCGAGGAAGTTTGACGATGCCGCATTCGATGGCATCCATGAGCGAAAAGTCACACATGGTCCAGGGGAACAGGGTGCCTTCGGCATAGCCCGAGCCACTCAGGAAAAACGGCGTTGCCGATAGGTCGATAACCCGATTAAGTCCCAGCTTGCGGTTGACGATTTCCAGGCCGGTAATCCAGAGGCGGGCAGCCTCGTTGTTTTTCTCCGCTTCCTTCCTGTCGTCGCCGGTCAGATCGTCATCATCGTCATGATTTGGCTTTTCGCGGTAACAGTGATGCGCCTCGTCATTGAGTACCAGGACGTTCTTCAATCCCATCAGGTCAGGCATGACCCGCTGCAACATCTGTCCTTCGGTCTCCAGCGTGTTGAGTTCCTCGCCACCACGCCCCTGGAGCAGCAGTCGGCCACCTTTGGACAGCTCTAGCCGCTCACGCAGTTTGAAGGCATGGTAATTGGTGATGACGATCTTGGCCCGATCGAGGTCATCCAGCATGTCGCTGGGGACAATTTCGCGACTCTGGTAATAGCTGTCCGGATCGTTGGGTTGCAATACGCGCAGACGGTCTTTTATGGTCAGGCCGGGAGCGACGATGAGAAACCCGCGGGTAAACCGTTTGCTGGTGGGGCGACGCACCGCATTGATTGTCTGCCAGGCAATCAACATCGCCATGACCGTAGTTTTACCGGCACCGGTAGCCAGCTTAAGCGCTAGACGCATCAACTCGGGGTTGGCGTCATTGTTGGCGTTAGAAATATGCTCAAGAAAACCTTCACCAGTCTTGCCCATCTGCGGAGCAACTTCGGTCAACCAGATTGCCGTTTCGATGGCCTCCACTTGACAGAAGAACGGGCGGACGCCATTGAACTGGTGATGACGCCAGTGTTGCAGCAGTCTGGCGGTCTCCGGCGTAACCTTCCAATCATTCGGGTTCGGGATAGTGCGCCACTTGTCTACCTGGATTCGCAGGGCATTGATAATCGAGGTTGGATCGTATTGCTGCTGCTGAGTGGAAAGACCTACGCCGTCGTCAAAGAGCAGATTCTGCTGGTCGGCTGCCGTGCCTTTGCGTTTTTTAGGTTTGGGAATCGGTGTGATGAACTCGGCGCGACGACGCTTTTCGAGAATCTGCTGAGTTGGTTGGCCCGAAGGATCAAGCTCCCAGTGACGGGCAGGGTATTCGTATGGAGAGTTGAGGATTGGCTGCTCGAAAAAACGATTATCCATAGTTAGTTTATCTCCGGATACTATTGAAAAGAAAAGCCGCCCGTCAGCACTTAGCAGACAATGCGGCTTTTAGTTTCACCGATATTTCTGAAGGGCACAGAGCCCATTGTCTCACCCTCCATAAATGCATGAAATTACGCCACGTTAATACAACTTTTCGCCTCGAATGTCAATTGATCTGAAAAAGTGATAAATCGGATTCAAAATTTCCGGGCAAACAGCACCCAGTCCGTTCAGGACAGAGTGCTGCAACACTCTGTAATAATTGTATATTGAGTCCATTTTGAGTTGACAATTGAATTTAAGCTGGTCAAACTACCTATTAAAATCCAATCGAAGTCAGACCGCTAAAGAAAGGAGGGGATGCGATGGTAAGAAAGTCAGGTGCATTCGTGATATCAACTGTTGGAACAGTTCTCCCCTGCCTTCTTGCGGGAGCGATAGTGGGGTTATTCTTCATACCGTCTTTTTGGTACTGGACACTTGGTATTGCTGTATTGGCTCTATGTTACGTAATCCTTGATCGTGTTCACCTACGTCTTTATCTAGGATCGTTGAAAGGTCTTTCAACTTGGCCGCTCCTGAAATATGGGTACGCTGCCCCAGAATTGAGGCCGACAATGTCGGCTGCGGAATATGAGTGGTATATGAACTGGATTATCTATAGCACTCCGTTTCGATTATTCCGTGATCGTCGCAGAAGAAACGACACTTCCTCCTTTCATCACTGGTGAGGCCGAGCATACTCCCAAGCCCCCTTCAATTTCAGGATCTCGTCACGGCTGATTTCAATGCAGCTATGATAAGGTGCAACAAGAGCATAGGGATCGGATTTGTAGAAGTGCACATTTGTACCTTCTGCTTGCTCAAGGTGTTCGAGAGCCTCAGCTGGTATCGGTATTTGCACACCTGAAACACGAAGTTCAACGCCGTACTCTGTTAGATCAAAAACCACTTTATCCATCTGTCCAGACGGTACATTCCCGTTTCCCATAATGGCAATGATCCCGTCAGAAACGAATAGTATCTTTTCAATCACACATTACCTCCTTGTGCCTCGTGGCTGTGGCCCACCGCCTCTAGGGAGTGGCGAGGCTTTGCTCTGGTGTTGGAGAATTTTGCTGGTTCTTTGCATTTGCTGTTGTACATTTCGAGCTTGCTGCTCCGCGGTATGTGCTATCTCACGTTCTGCCGCGCTTGCAGCAGCATTTGCTGCTTCCTCTCGCTTTGTTACTGCAGCTTTATATGGGCCAACAGTCTTCGCAACATCCCCAACTATTCCAGCTGTCTCATGTAGAGCACCCTGGCCAACGGCAATCGTAGTGGCTGCCGCACCGGCATCAATCGAACGGCCATCCTTGAATTCCTGTGAAGCCGCACTACCCGCCAGGTTCTGCCGCGATTCGACCCTTGTTCCGACCACCTGCGAACTCGAATAATCCGCCTTGACCCCGCCATCAGCACGAACACTCCCGGTAATCCCACCACCAGATCTCGTACTGACCACCGCCGCCCCTTGCTGTGACATCTGCACAAACTGATCTTCGGTAATCTCGGAGCGCTGCCCGGCAATCAGATTCCCGCTCTTGTCCATCTTCCCCTGCACCTGGGAATAATGCAGGTTGCCTTCCTTGTCCTTGGCGTACATGAGGACGTTACCATCAAGCCCGCTGGAGAATGATCCGCCAACCACCTCCATCTTGCCGGTCTTATCGTTTTTGGCGTAATACCAATCACCATTGACCATCATTTGCTTGCCGCCCGCCTGGATCATGTAGCTACCGGACTTCCGTGAGACATTCAGGGCCTGATTCTCGTAGCCAGTCTTGATGAAATCACCGACCGTCTTACGCATCCCCTTGTCAGTAGTCGACACATTCCGATCCAGACGCTCGATATCAGTCCCGGTTCTGCTCTGACCGAGATCAAACTTCTGCACCCGGCCACCCTGGTCAATGGCAAACGAGGCAAGGTTACCGTTCCGGTCGTAATCAGCCTTGTAGTCAAAGGCCTGACCAGACAGTTTGGCGACATGGGCAGCAGCACTCTGGAATCCGGCAGAGCGGAGCTGCTTCTGCAGTTCGAGTGCCTGTCCCTTGTCACCTTTGGCAACGGTGCCGGAATCGGACGAATTGACGATTCCGCCATCCATACCGACATTGACAGCACTCTTGCCGTCAGCTGTCGTGAAGTTGATATTCTGTCCCTCCATCGCCTTTTGCATCTCAGCAAAGCCCCGTTCGGTCAGGTGACCGTCCTGGTACATCTCCGGATCGTTCTGGAGTTGAGGAGCAATTCTACCGACCATCTGATCCGCTGCCGCGTGAACCAGCTGATTGCGGGCAATCCTCCCTGAAACATCATTGCTGGTGAGCTGTTGGTAGTTGTCGTAACCACCGCCGGCGTAGATGCCCTGGATCTTGCCCCCGGTCTCCGTTGCTACGACACGGCCAGCTTCAATACCTGCGGCTACCGGGCCTCCCATTTGATCTGAGAGTCCGGTTACCTCTGAGGCATGCTTGCCCTGCTGGAACAGCGCATTCATCTGCATGAGCTGTCCGGAAGAGATCCCGTAGGTATCGGCGATCTTGTTCACCGCATCGGCATTGGCAAAATCCCCCAGGGCGGTAACCTCAGAGCGCATGGCGTTGAACTCCCGCCAGTTCCCATTGAAGCCGAGAGACCTGGCTGCAGCGTAGGCTCCCATCTCTCCCTGCAGCTGACCTACGTTCTTGTCCATGTTGGCGGTCAGGAACCCGGCGTAGTTTTCACCGGCGCCAAAAACATTTGCCAAGGCTCGGTCATTGGCGACTCCCATGTTCGCGAAAGACTGAGTATCGCCGCCATAGCTGCCGGAAACCACATCCTTGGTCGCAGCAGACTTGTCGAGTCCCAGCCGGCCATCGAACGATTTTAATTCATACGAAGATGACAGGCCACTTTCCCGCATGGCCCTGCCGCTGCCGCCAAAACCAATGGATCTGCCCAGTTCGCTGTCAGCCGATATCCGGCTCGAAAACTCCATGCCGAAGTCCCGGATCATGTCACTGGAAGCAGTCGTCTTGCCTGACATACCGACCAATGACTGCGCCTGCCTGGCCTGGAAACTATGCTCGTTGCTCCAGGCCTGGGTCGGCATGGCTGTAACATTGCGCTGCATGGCCGAAGCTCTACCGGAAGGATCTTCAACTTCATGTGTAGCACGATTGCCTGCGGACTGAACCTGGCTGACCATCCCCCCGGCCATCATTGCCATGGCATGACCACCGAACTTAATCAGCATCCCGGTGATGACCGTTGCCAGCATCATCCCGCTCATCCGGAGTGTGCCGAACATGCCGAGGATCTTCACGGTTTGATCCGGGAAGAAGTAGAGGGCATCCATGCCAAGCTTGTTCTGCCGGACCATCTCATAGGCCCGATTGGCATAGTCCACGGCAAACTGGTGGACGATGGCATCGGTAACTCCCCAGGCGGTCAACCAGATGAAGAAGCCGGCGATGATCCCGACGGCCTTGCCGATCAGCGGCGTTGGAATGAACAGTGCCAGGAACGGCAGCAGACCGACGGCGATAGCGGTAAGCGCCGCCTTCAGGATCGGCAACCACTCGTTGGCAGACTTCATGGCACCGGAGGCATTGAGCAGGAACTGGTAGTTGGTGGCACCGGCAGCGTTACCGCTGCGGAAGATCTCCTCCAACCGCTGGGAGACGTAGGCCTGCTTCAGGAAATCGTCAATGCTCGCCGCTCCAAGGCCGGTGCCGGAATTGACGTTATTCAGCACCGTCTTGCACTGGACCATGGCAGCGGCATCGGTCACGTCATAGCCGAGATTGGCGCAGACAGATTCGATGTTCTTCCCCAGATTGGCCGGGGTGAGCGTCGCTTTGATGCTGGCCCAGGAATCGGTACAGGTGAGAGCTTGCCCTTGCGGATTGGCGGCATCATAATAGACCGTCCAGATGGCAGGATTGACCGCCTTGTCCAGGGAACCGACAAAATTGGTTGTCGTCTTACGGAGTTCATCCACGGTAAGCCCGGCATTTGGATTCATCAGGGCATAGGATACGCAATCTTTGACGTAGCGCCGCATGGAGGCATCCAGATTACTGTCGATGGCCGTCAGGGGAATGCTGGTGAGCTGGGCGAGCCCCAGGAATCCTTTACCGCCGGCCTGAGTCTGGTAATTCAGGGGATCTCCGGCAGTGGTGACGATATCCACCAGGCCCCGTTCGATCTTGTTCAGGATGCCGGCTACTGCCACTACACCATCCGGGATGCCGCCAACCGCCTGGTTCTTGTTGAATACCGGATCGTAGACGTGGATGGTTCCCTTGGGAACAACCAGGGCAAGATAGACCATGATGCCGATCATGGTTGGTACGATCCAGGTCATGACCGAACCGTTGGCAGTACCAAGCGATTTGGCAAAAACCGTCACCCCGCCGAAGAAGAGCCCGGCAGTAATGACCACGAAATAGAGCGACTTGTAGGCGTTGTCACCGAAGATCAGCGCCAACTTGCTGAAGGCATTCACCACCGCGTCGTGACCACCCCAGACATAGAATTCCATGTCCAAGGCCAGGGCCATGGATGGAATCAGCAGCAACAGTGCTGTGATGGCAATACTAGAAGTTGTCCGTGTCGACATGCACAACTCCAGCGGCAATCAGTTTGCGGTTGCGCCGCAAGGCAACCAGCATGGCGACAATCGGGATGATGATGAACACCGCCGTGGATACCACTACGAAGTATGCAGAGATGAGAAAGATCCCCTTGAATCCCTGCACCCAGTAGTAGATCGAGGCGACCGTACTCGGCGAAGTCTTGGCGTAATAGAGCTTACCCACCGCCCACAGCACGTTCTTGTCGGTAAAGATCTTGAAATAGAGGAAGTGAAAGGCGATGAAAGCCAGTACCGCCTTGACAATGGCTCCGAAGACCATGCCGCCCAGGAGATTCAGTACCATCGCCCGGGTGTACTCACCGATGAAACAGGTAGAGGCCTTGGCCATGAAAATGGCGTACCCCAGCGAAAAACCGAGAGCCAGCAGGAAAGCGCTGAACTTGTCGAAGAAGGTGGGCGATGAATCACCGAACATCGGGATGTACTGCTCGATCACGCCGATGGCTACGGGGGTCAGCAGCGCTGAGACGATTCCCGACGCAAAGGAACTCCTGAATCCCACCTCCATGAATTCGAGCCGCTGCTTGGTGGTCAGGAAGCGAGCCTTGATTATGCAGCCGCCCAGCTCGTTGGCGAAGTTCTGATCGATGTAGGAGATCGCCTCCAGGAGCCCTCGTGGGTGGATCTCGTTGCTTTGGGGGATCGGCATTACATCCGGCGAGCTGTTGCTATCCTTCGACACTACGACCTCCTATCCCGTAAATGACCTGACCAGGTTCATGACCCCACCGCCATAGGCAACAATGGCGGCCAACAACAGGCAGATGGCGGCCAGCGTCGGGTTTCGCTGTCTCACCCCGACCCAGAAGGCTGACACCACCAGGGCGACAAAGAAGAAGCGTCCCCAGAAGCCATAGAGGAGCGTGGCAAAGAGCTTCTGCCAGAAGCCGGTATATTCCGCCTGTCCCATGTAGTGCAGCGGGTTGAGTTTTTCGATGGGCACGGCGGTTCCTCTCAGAAGATCGGGTCGGCTTTCGCCAGAATACGGCTCTTGTCGACAAAGCCGAAATATCGGGAGTCGTAGCTGTCCTTATGTTGCCCCATAACAAACATGAATCCCTTGGGCACAGGACCGTTGAAGGTAAAGTGTTGCAGCGGTTCCCCTTTCAGGGAAAAGTCCTTGGCCCGGACCAGGTACTCACCGTTGCAGAAGAACTTCTTCTCCACGTCGACGGTGAGCAGATCCCCCTCGTTGCAACCGATGATCTTCATCACATCATCCGATTTCTTGATCCCCATTCTGGCTGACAGTTCCTTGTGCCGGAACAGGACGTAATCCCCGCGCACCACTTTGTCCGGGTACCGAATAAGCCAGTAGACCCGATGCGTGAGTGATGGCGTGAGGGTGACGCTGATCTTGTAGGGAAGCAGCGTCCCCGCCACGAGCAGGACCGTGATTGCCAGCCAGAGCCGCCAGTTGCGGAACTCAAGGTTTAACGGTTTCGGCATTGCGCACCACCGCGTCACCCATGATGACCACCCGGTTTTTAGGAATGGCCGTGATGACGGTCTCCAGTCGGTCGAAACTCTTTTTCAGCTCGTCGTCATTCATCTTGCCGGCCAGGTAATTGTCCCGTTGCTGGGCGATGTACCCCTTGAGGTCAACGGCCACGATCTTCTGGGCATACCAGCGGTCATAGCCAACAATGGTGGCCAAAGATGCGCCAAAAGATACCGCCAAACAGAGCGCAACAATGGGGATCACTCCCGGTGGCTTTTTGGAATGCTCTTTTGGTAGCGTTGATGGTACCGAAACAGAAACCTTGCAATCGGACTGTTCATGTGAGGAGGTCGTCTCCATGCAGTTCCCTACATTCATTCTGTATGCTCTCTTTCCTGAATCAGATTTTCCTGTCCGGTACGATGAACAGGTCTTTATGTATATCCACTGGAACGATAAGCAGCGTTCATATTATTTGTTGCCATTTTGGCGTCACATGGTTACACTTTATTCCTGACAGGAGGTGTACTGTGGCACATGCACGAGCAGAAGAACGAATCCCGGCACGGATGCCCACGGCGGTGTACGACCGTGTTGTTGAAGCCGCCCAGGCTGTTGGCGCTACGCTCAATCAGTTTCTGGTTCAATCGGCTCTGGAAAAAGCCAACGAGATTCTCGAACAGGAGCGTGTTATCAAATTGTCGGCACATGCTGCAAAGACCGTTTTCGACCTGATGGATAATCCCCCTGTCCCTAACGAGCAATTGAAAGCTGCCATGAAACGTCGCGAGAAGGCCTTGTGCCCGAAATAGAAGCCCTGTCAAAGCATCATGACCGCACCGGTTTTGACTGCGGAGTGGTCGAGCTTAATGCTTTTCTCAAATCCACCGCACGACAGCATGGCGATAAAGGCATTTCCAGAACGTTTGTCCTGACTGACCAGAACAGTCCTGCCATTATGGGATTCTTCACCCTTACCCTGTGCGAAGTAGTCGCGGTGAAACTCCCGGCCGCATATGCGAAGAAATACCCACAACACGGTCTTCCTGCCGTACGGCTTGCCCGCCTGGCGGTATCACTCAAACATCAGGGCAAACGGTATGGAGAACTTCTGCTTACGGAAGCTGTTGACCGCACCGCCTTGATTGCCGCGCAGGCCGGAGTCATCGGTCTGTTTGTGGATGCAAAGAACGATTCCGCTCGCACCTTTTATGAACGGTATGGATTCGTCACGCTGCCTGACCAACCCTTTCATCTGTTTCTACCGATCGATACAATTCGAATGCTCACCACCGGATAAAATCCTGTCCCACGCTACATGCCAGAGAGATCTTTCAGAGAACGAGCCCCGGTTTCCCTCAGGATCTGTTCGAGCAGATATTCGAGGTTGGCATCGCCGTAGACGGTATGGTTCTCCGTAATGCTGGTGTTCTTGGCATCGCCTTCGCTCAGGGCGGTATCCTACACCTTGACGCCACGGGCATAGACAACAGCGGGCACCCGGTCGATGCCGTACCGTCTGAACAGCAGCGGATCGACAGCCAGGCCGGCCGGCAGCATCTCGCACTCGCCATCTGCAGGATTGCACGACGCGTCACGTTGCAGCACCGATGCGATGAACCTGATGGTCGGCTGGATCTTCGTCATCCCCTCCATAAATCCACGCATGACCAGGGTAACGTTCGGATCACGCAAACAGGCCACCGAAGCCGCATAGTTCCTGACTGTCTGCAACGGCATGGCCGATGAGATGAAGACGTAAACCCGTTCATCGCTGCCGAGCTTACCGAGAGCTTGAGTCTTGCTGTCCGGATAGAACCTGCCAGATGCATCCCCAAAAAGTTCTCCCGTTATCCGCTCCGTTTCGCTCTTCAGCCGACCCTGGAATTCCGGGGAACGATAGTAGGCGTTTAATGTTTCAGCCACCTGTTTCATCTCGTGCTCGTCGGAATTGGCAGGGATTTTGAGGGTTCCGGTCATGCGGTTCGCACTGTCGAGCACCGCCGAAACCTCTGGAGTGCCCAGCGGCTGAGGCTGTTGCTCATTCCAGAGCTTCCCACCAACAAAAACCTTCACCCGCTGCCGGTCGCCGCTGATGACCGCCCGGCCAGGTTTGCCGGCACAGGTCCCGATGGCCTTCAGGTAGATGTTCTCCCCATCCTGGCGCTCCGTCTGGTAACAGGCATCCGGCGTATCGATGAACAGCTGCCGGGGATTGTCTCCTCGAACAACTGCGGGAATGGCCAAGGCGGCCAGTGTCAATTGAGTGCATAACCGACGCAACAGACCCTCCTTCGTGTCAGAGACCAGAGAAAATTGTCCGGTGAAGTATTGGCCGTGCCGAAGGGCGGATTTTTTGCCGTTCCCCAGATGAGTGACGGTCTGCCGATGGGGATGCAGTCATTGCCTCGCACTGGCCTTGCAATCTGGAGACGGTAGTTACTCTTGACCAGGATCGGTGTCACGACCCCTGCACTGGCGCACTGGTTGATGCCGGTATCATAGAGAAGCGTTTCCCGCCCGAGCTTGAACAGCATCCGGGCTGCCAGGCCGGCATTCACGTTCAGTGGGTTGTTTTCGATCATGCTGCCAGACAGGGGGTAGAACGACCCCCAACTCCCCATGCACCAGAACAGTGGATCTATCGGCTGGGTCACGGTCGCCGCAACGCTGTCGGCAACACACGCCAGTTGCGAGACCGGGTTGCCGAACAGAAGCGCCTCCGGGTTGATGATGAACGACAGACTGTCGTCGTTCCACATGGGATCGACTTCCGTCATATAGGCCAGGTCGAATGCCTTGTTCTCGGCGCAGGGGAAGTCCATGAAGAGCCGCAGAATCGACCAGGCCGGGAAATAGTAGTAATGGGCCTGCTGGAAGGCGAAGTCCGAATCGCCATACTCCTTGCTCCGATTCTCTCCGGAAGAATAGCCGGGTTTCGGGTTATTCATGCCGGTGCCCATCACCGGAAAACAGTACGGGTCCTTGACCGTTTCGATCATGCGGGCATGCTCCCAGAACGCGGTGGAGACACCCATGATCAGTATCCCTTTGCTGTCCGGACAGGCGCAGACCGGCGAAGTGATGTTGCCGGGAGCTGATTCGGCGCCGTTACCGTAGGTGACACTGCCCATCTTCACCGGAAACATGCACTGCCAGCAGATGTCGGTCACCGGGTTGAGCACCTTTCCCTTGCAGGCACCACCGGCAGCATGGGCAACCGTTACGGACAGAAAAAGCATGACCATGGTGATGATCGAGATGTTATTCAGCTGGTTCATCCTCATACCGCACCCTGAACTCGGACCCTTCGTCTGTAATGATGATTGCCGGTACAGTGCTGTCGGTCGGATAGCGACCAATAGCCCCTTTGCCACCTTGAAGCTTTGCATTTACCTGGAACTGTTCGGCTGAGATGTCGCCCCAGTCGAAAGAGCGGAAGCGACTCTGCACCGCCAGAACCTTGTCCATGACCTTTCCGTCGACACTGAAGCTATCCATGACCCTGCGGGACAGGACAAACTGCTTGCCACGTTCTGTTGTTGCCGATTCCGATGCACCGCTGGTCAGTGCCCGGCCCGCCTTGGCCACCCAGTTGATTGGAGCAAGAATAGGTGCCGCCACGGTCGGCAGCCGGGTGGTTTCCTCAACAGTCGTCCAGGATTCGTGGGAGCAAGCGGCGCAAAGTGTCAGGATGCTGGCCATGGCGAGACATTGAGCTAGCAGTGGCTTCATGGATTCCCTTTCTTGTCATGCGATGATCTTGATGCTGCCTTTGCCTTGCTGACCGGCAGCGCCACTTCAGTTACCTCCATCAACCGTCCATTCTGTTTGATGACCGATGGCACAGCCTTCAGTTTGAGACGTTCGATGAGCTTCCCGTCGGCATAGAACACCGGACGACTGACCCGCTTCGCTACGGCTCCGAAGTTTCCTTCCGTAAGGAGAAGCGTCACATCGAGCCGCTTGTCATACTTCGATGCGGCAAGCCACTTGACCTGTTCCGGATCATTGCCGTTAATGACCACCAGTGTTTTCGGGTAGGTCACATAATCGAGGGGGTTAAAGGTGTACCCCTTGGGGTAGAGAATCCCTCCTTTGCCATCGGGGACGTCGATCTCGGTGGTATAGGTCATATCAACCGGGAAGATCCGGTTCCGTTTCGCTCGCGGCAGGCTCATCCTGTCCGGAGGCCCCTGGTAGTTCTCGACCTTCCGCTTGTCCAGGATCTTGTTCCAGTCCACCTGCCGGGACCGTTCCTCGATTTCGGTCAGGGCGTCCCGTTCCGAGATCCGGTACGTCATGCCGAAAGTACCGAGCACCTTGGCCTGCACCGACGTAGCACCAATAACCATCGCAATCACTGCTAATCCTGACCGCTTGATCACTTCGGTGTCGCCTGGTACTTGTTCTGGATGTTCTGCATAATGGTCTCTTGCGATCCCTGGATTTTGGTGGCCAGATCCTTCTGCACGTCGTCAAAGTACTCCGAGAGATCGATCCGCGAAAAGTCCAGGGCCTGGAATTCATCGGGCGTAAAGCCACGACAGTTCGGTTGTTCCGGCACCCCCCAGGCACCGTTCGGCTGGAAGGCCTGCAGTTGTGGTCTACCTTGTTCATGGATGATTCTTGCCATTTTAGAGTTGAAACAGCAGAAACTCTTCGCCTTCTGCACACATCCCACCAGTGCCCATTTCTTCTCACAATAGTCCCCCACGTAATGGCAGTCCTTGGCTGCATTCTGCATCCCGGTCTGAATATCCCCCTGATCACAGCCGCTCCCCATCAGCACCTTCATGACCACCAGGATGACCACTGCGATGGCGATGGTAGCCGGGTTGAAGAGAGCAGCGGCATACGCCTGCAAGCCGGCACCGACAGCTGATGCACCGGTGGCGCCGCTGGCCATGGTAGCGTAGGCCCCGGTTGCCGCTGCCCCAGAGAGGGTGGTGGTCGTGCCGGTTGCGGTGACCACGGTCAAGGACGTCACTGCTCCGGTGGCGGTGGTTGATATAGCCGTAATCTGGGCTGCGCCGGTCACCAGAGCGTTCCCGTAATAGGCGACCTGGCCAATCTCGTAAGCCATCTGGATGCCTTGTACCGCCGCCTGGATGCTACCGCCGGTATCCTCGGAAGCGACCTGATCACTCTCGCAGCAGTTGTTGATCATCCCGACCTTGAGCCCCGGTGGCCGGCAGCGTGAGGCCTTGCCATTGAAGATGTACAGCTGGCCGAGACACTGGCCGTTGGGGTCACGAGGTCCGTCGTCCTGGAGCATTGTTTCATCAAGGGTGGTCGTTATCTCCGCTCCCGGAGTTCCCGGGTTGAAACAGGGGTTCGGGGAACACTGCATCTTGCTCTGATATTCCATGCAGGCATACTGCGTCCCGAGTGGACAGGTATTGAACCCCTCAAAGCAGCTGTCCTTCTGCGTGTTATAGATCCCGGCCCCTGAACAGATCGGCACCGCCTCGCATTTGCCAATGGGCAGCGGCATGTAGGTCGTTCCTGCCGGGCAGTCGTGCTGGGTTTCGGAGAGACACTGGGCGAGTGTGGTCGAGTAAGCGGTGGTTGCTGCCTGGGAGAATGTGGGGTCTTGCGGACAGGTTATCCCCTGGAGACATTTGAAGTCGGCCTGGCTCCAATTGTACGTGCCGCAATTCCGGGTAAGTGTGGCCTGACAGACGTTGAGGCTCGCGTCATAGGCGCCGTTGGCGCACACCGGGGCGGAATAGCAGAGATTGGCGGCGGAATCTAGCGAGTAGGCGCCGCAATCCCTGGTGACGGTTGCCTCGCAGAGGTCTATCGAAGAGTTCAACGTTCCGTTGGGACAGGTAGGCGCAAGAATACAGAGCCCTGAAGCACTGTCGTATGTACCCTGGTTACAGGTTGGTGAGTAAGTTGCCCAACAGACATCAAGAGTGGGGTCGAAATTGCCGCCGGTACAAGTGGGATTGGTGGCAGCCAGACACTGATTGCCATTGATGAGCGCTTGTCCGGGAGGGCAAACCATCTGTGGTGAGGACATTCCGAAAGATCCCGACAGCATCCAGTCACTGGCTGGAGAACCGTCGCAATATCGGTCCATGAAGTAGTAGCTGCAGTTGCCGACGCTGTCGCATTGCAGGGCCGACAGGGCGTAGCCGGTGCTGGTCAGCTCCGTTCTGGTAAGGAGCTCCAGAGGAGACTGGATCGTCATGGCGTCAGAGCCAAGACAGCAATAATTCGCAACGACACTGCCCTGGCCCTGGGGACCGCTGGGACAGGTAATGCTCACGTTGCAACAGGAATCGGCATACGATGTACAGAGAAATGATTGCGGGCTGCAGGACAAGACCTGTTGCGAGCTGGCGTTGGTAATGGCGTCGCACTTGTTCGTGACTACATTGTACGTCGTGCCTGTCGGGCATTCCGGAGTTTTTTCGCAGCGTCCACGGGTGCTGTTGTAACCGTAGCCGCTCGGGCAGGACGGTACGATGGGTTGAACGCAGAGATTGTATTGAGCATTGTAACTGCCGTAGGTGCAGATCGGCGCACGCTGGCAGACACCGGTCTGGGCGTTGTAGGAATAACCGTTGGCAGTATCGCACACTGGCATCCAGGCCTTTTCGCACCGGTCCTTTGCCGCCACGAACGCTCCACCATCAGTGCAGGCTGCCGACTTGACGCAGCGGTCATAGGTGGGGCTTGCCGGATTTCCATCATAGGCATAACCGACGGGACATTCGTTCTGAACCAGTTTTTCGCACCGGTCAGTCGCTGGATTAAAGGTGCCGTTTTCCGGGCAAACTACGGCCTTGGTACATTTATCGATACCTGCATCCCAGCTGTAGCCGCTGCCGCATAGGTTTTGAGCCGTTGCCTGGCACATGTCACGGGTCGGCTCCAGGGTAGAGCCGCCCGGACAGACCGGTGCGGTATAGGTCTCCACGCACTCAGTGGAGCCTACCGGACAGAATTGCCCTTGAGCCGTTTGAATACAGTTGGCTACCTCACCCGGATCGGCGGCATAGCCGTTATTATTGAGATCCTGGCCGCACATAATGTTGCTGATGGCATTGGGATCAGGTGGCTGAGGCGGGGGTGGCGGCGGTGGGGGTGTGATCGTGCCGGGATCGACATAGGAAAGCGCACAATCGAGCTTGCCGGCAAATTCCACGATCTGGGAGGTACGTGCTCCATCAAGACCGCTAGTCCAGACGCCGTCACTCCCCATGACAACTGCCTGCGGGTCCTGGCCGGCATAAGGACCGGCTGCCGGCCAGTTTGTAAAGGGTAGTCCCGAACCGTCAAGAGTGGTAAATCCGCCAGGGCCGAATTCCTTCCAGGCGTCGACATAGGTGCTCTTAGCTGCAGATGGCGCACCGAGATACGCGCCGTAGCGCTTGAGTAAGAAGTCCAGCGTCTGCTGACTGCCGATGCTGACCGGCTTGGCAGCACCGAACTGGCCCAAGGCAAGCATCCGCTTGAGTGAAGCCGTATCCGTACCGGTCATCAGGTATTCCCGGCTGATGTTGGCCGCAAAGTCGAAATAGCCGTCGGGAAGCGACTGGCTGCCGCTGACCGCTGATTTGGCGATGGCGTAGGTCTTGCCATTATACTCGGTGAAGAATGCCAGGGCGTCGATATAGCGGTAGGTAGTTCCCGGCGTGATCGTGTCCTGACAGCTGACAACGGCCTGCGCCGTGGCGGTCACCCCGGAGAGGGAGAGCAGGAGAACTGCATAGAGTACTGAATAGGCAACACGGAATAGCATCAGGTCTTACCTCGACTGCATCGGCTGTTTCTGGCCGCTGGAACAGATGTTGTCCTTGCCCGCCAGCCTGAGTGTCTGGATCACCGTGGCAGCTTCGGCGAACTCGTTGATGCACTGGCAATCGATGACGATCTCTTCTCCGGGATCAGCCGGGCAGCTGTTGTCGATGCAGGTCTTGTAAAAAATGTCATAGGACTGGGCGGGAACACGCATGTCGGTGACATTCCCGGTTGTCGTCACCTGGGTATCGGTCTTGGCGATGCGGGTCTTGCAGGCCACCTCGCATTCTGTTGCCGGGTCCCGTTGCGGCAGGTTGATGCTGCCATTGGCAACCGACCATCCCAGGGGACCGAGACGCGGGTCCTGGAAGGTCAGATTTGCCGTGTTGTCGCTGGCAGATGAAACAACCTGGCCAAACCGGGTTGTCACATCGGAGAAGTCGTACTGCTGACTGCCGCAGACATAGGTACGTTTCTTATGCCACCAGTCGCGGCAGATGTTGTTTGTTCCCACCTGACCGGTGAATGGCTTGCACGATGGGAGCTGGTTGAGACCGGTCGGATTGAAGTTCTGGTTGGTCACAACACTGTCGATCTCCTCATCCTTCAACCGGCAGTCCGGGTCATTCGCCAGCGTTGCGCACCTATCCTCCACTGATTCCGTGTACTGGTCCTCCTTATAGTCGAAGAAATAACTCCAGTTGAAGGTTGGCCCTTGGGCGCCCCCAGCCGGACATGACATCCCGACCTGAACGGATGTATCAAAGCCGTTGATGATTCCGTCCACCGACGCCGACGCGGTTGAACAGCCAGGGCCACCCATGTTGTTGATATTGAAAGTAGCGGACATCAGCTTTCCTAGCTTGGCAGGGTCCGGGGCCGAAACGGCGACGCTCTTGTAGGTGTGCCAGCCGTCACCTCCCGGGTTGTCATTACAGTTGTTGTGGGCGGCTCCAGGCCCTCCGGGACCGGTATCCAGATATTGCAGGCGGTAGGTCAGATCATCGACCTTGTGGACACGCATGTAGATCAGATGGTCGGTGCAGACCTGACCGGGGCCAGAGTCGTTGAACGACGTGACAGTGGTATCGACCCTGCTTGCGCGGTCAATGGTACAGACACTTGCCTTTCCCTGAGCCTGCCGTGCCGCACCTGAGTTGGAAATCAGGGAGTAGAAGCTGCTCGGATCGGAGGTCTGGGAGGTGGCGGCTGCATCCCGGGCGGCAGTCAACTGTGGCCAGTTGGTATAATAGCCGGTCAGGGTGGATACCGATGGCGAGGAGGCAAAGGCGGCGACACTGGATGCGGCGTTGTTCGTCTGGCTGGTCACCTGCCCGTAATAGGTGATGGTAGTGATGTCGGTATTGACGCTGGTAATGGTGAATGACGTGTTGCTGGTATGAACGGCATTGACAATGCCACCGCCGATGTCTTTGAGCACAATGGCGCTGTTGACCCAGACCAGGTTGCTGCCACAACTGCTGTTAATGCAGTAGCAGCCGCCAAGGTCGGTAATGGAGGCCGGGGCTTCAGTAACCCGACCATCCGTATCGGCAGCCCAGGTGTAGTATCTGCAGTTGGACCAGCTGCCGGCGTTGCATGAGATGAAACCGTTGGCGCAGACCCCTGAGACGAGCGCCGGCACGGTATGGGCATTGTCGATAGTCCCGTCGGTATTGAGATCCTGACTGACAATCACCTGCTGCAGGTCACCGGTACCGGACGGCTGGATAAACACTTCCAGGAATTTTGCCGAAGAAGGTGCGGTTAAAGTTGCCGGAAAGCTTGTGGCGCCGTTCACGGTCTGCATAAGGTTCGAGGAATTGGTCATCGGCAATGAAATATTGCTGTTGATGGCGTTCTTACTGCCAAACCGGGACAGCGCTGACTTGCCGGCATCCTGACCGGCTGTTTTCCCGTCGATTGCCAGAGCAGACGAACTCCCCATCATCACGGCCATTGCCAGACTAGCTGCGGTATTTCTTGACCATCTCACGGATTGCATCCTCATAACTCACTCCGCCATCGACCATTGCCTCAATTTCGGCGATCTCGGTCGCATCCGACGTGAAGACGTAGTAGGAGAAGGGGTCTACGGCCAATCTGCCAATACCGACGCCGAAGGGCGTGTCCATGAAGATCTCCGAATACTTCGGCTTGTTGCTCTTGGTGGATTTCAGAATCCGCATGGTGAATTCATCGTAGTCCATCAACTTCTCGTCCAGCGCCTTTTCGAAGTCAGACGACTCCAGATAGAATTTGAAGGCCGAATTGTTCCTGATGACATCGCCAACCCCGCCGAAGAGCTTCATGTCGAGCACCGACTGGGTGATGATGGTAAAGCTGCCGCCGTATTTCCGGGCTCGACGGTACCCTTCTTCGATGACCTCTTTCAGGGTCGAACTCTCCCCAAGGAACTGCCAGGCCTCATCGAAAACGATCAGCCGCTGATCCGACTTGTCCGAAAGGTAGAGATCCTGGGTGACGGCGTTGATCACCTGAAGGGTGACGACGCGGAACAGTTCCTTACGGGACTTGAGATGCTCCAGTTCCAGCACCACGAACTCGTCATTGGAGATGTCGAGGCTGCTTCTGCCGTTGAAGAAGCGGCCAAATGAGCCATCACTCTTGAAATCGGCCAGGTTGAAGGCCAGGCGGGACGCGGCCTCCTTGATTTCGCCGCCTTCCGAGGAGTAGCGGTCGAAATTGAACAGATACTCGTGAACAGTGTCGATGCCGGCATCATTCCCTTCCTGCTGCCAAGCCCAGCGCACAGCCCCCTTGATGAGGGTCATCTCGGTCTCGCTGGGGATGGTCTTGCCGGTGGAGAAAACCATCTGGGCAACAATGGGAGCGATAACCGGGATGTCGTACTCGGGATCGATGATGTTGGTGAAGGGGTTCAGGCAGACCGGAGAATCTTCGCTGAAGTCCAGATAACGGGCACCGAAGAGCTTGGTCATCTTCTTGTAGGAACCGCCGATGTCGATGATCCGGATCTTCGACTTCATGGCAAAGTAGTTGTAGACCAGATAGTTGATGAAAAAGCTTTTGCCGGCGCCGCTGGAGGCGCAGACCATGGCGTTGTGGTTGTTGACCCCTTTGTTGAAGATGTCGAGGCCGAACAGGTTTCCCTTGCGCCCGGCAAAGAGCATTACCGGTTTGCCCAGGCCGGAGAAGTCCCCTTGTACCGGTAACGTCACGGCGATGCTGTCCACCGGCATGATATGGTCACGGTCGAGGGTATCGATGTTGCTGCCGCTGTCATAGAGACCGAACGGCAGGGATGAGATGAACAGGATGGGAAGTATCCCCTTGTCTTCCTGCATCACATAACCCTGGCCTTCCCAAACCCGCTTGGCTCTGGTAACAGATTCGTTCACCAGCCACTCGTCGCTGCCGTACACCCACATGATCGGGATGATCCGGTAGAATTTGGTGCCCCGTTCCAGTTCATCGACCGCCCAGAGGTATTCGTCTTTCTTGCGGGAGAGCGAAGGAGCGAAACTGCCGACACCCTGCTGCTGCAGAACCAGGTTGCACTTGGTGTGCAGCTTGTTCTTCTGATTGCGCAGCACAATGTTCAGGGTGAAAAAGAACGGTGTCCGGATCTGGTCGGAGTCGGTCGCCA
Source organism: Geobacter sp. (assembly GCA_016223015.1). GTDB lineage: Bacteria > Desulfobacterota > Desulfuromonadia > Geobacterales > DSM-12255 > Geoanaerobacter. The sequence continues at coordinate 33,652 of JACRPV010000017.1, forward strand.
TCCCCATGATCCCGCCGAAGAGTTGGTTGGTCTGGATCGGATCGCAATTCAGGGGGAATGATTTGGGCGTCACACAGCGAAAGTGCCGGTTGTCAAACTTGAGCGAGCTAAAGTGTTTCTCGACTTTTGTGACGAGCAGAACCTGTTTGCGGATGATATTAAGTTCGTCATAGTGGCTGGAGTTGCTGGAAGGATCTTCGTTCAGCATCCGCCGCATCCAGTCCAGCAGCCTTCCCGGTCTGACTACAACCGGGGAAAGGCCTGCTCCCCGCAACACCTCCTGGATCGTGCCGAAGACCTCCTCCAGGTTCACCTGACCGTTTTCCTTCACCGGGAACTTGACCGTGAAAAACATTCTGAAGTTACGGACCGGAATGCCGCTCAAGCAGTCGAGACCTTCCACTCCCTCCTGAAAGAAGCGCGAAACGTTGTCTGAAACATCACGCACCAGCTTGCTGTCACGGGTCTTTAGGGAACCATAGGCGTCAACAACAGGTTTCACGTACGGATCGGCAAAGAGGATGAACTGCATGATCGAACCTTCGGGCAGATTAACGCGGAAGAGACCCTCCAGGGTTTTGATGCTGGTTTCGCTGGCAAAGGCCAAGGGAGCGCACTCCCACATCATGCCGAAGGTGTTGTCGGTATTCAGGTAGATCTGCTTCTTTTGTTCATAGGCAATCCAGGGGAGATAGTCGGAAAACTTCTCCCGCTGTGACAGCCTCCGCAGTTCCCCCCGGTTGATTCCGCCATCTTTGCCAAAAAGAGACGACATGATCCCCATGCGCTACTCCTCTTCGCCGGACGAGACGGTATCGCCCAGAAGCCAGCGCGGTTCGTCAACAAAGAAATAGACGTAACGCAGCATGTAGAACTCATTGTCCTGGCCGGTGTAGGGCAACATCAGCACCCGCATGGTTTTGGGCGGCGCAACGACCGGCGTGACCGGCTCTTTCAGGAGGCCACTGAACTTGTCGAAAAGTGCAGCTCGATACCTGTTGTAGGTGCCGTTCTCTTGCGACGCAGGATTTAACGACATATCCTTCTTCCCGTCAGGACAGGCACCGGCAGCACTATTCCCGGAAGCGCACTCTTCAGCCGTATTACTCTCTGGTGTGGCTTTGGTCTTGAGAGATCCACCGGCTGATTCGCTGTATGCTGTCTGCACGGAGACGCACTTGCCGTTGTAGCTTTCCGGACAGCTGAAACTGCTTTCATATGGGTTGAACAGGGCACAGCCGCTCATGCTCAACATTCCTATGACAATCAGGGCCTTCTTCACTTTCTGCCTCCCTTGGCAATCTTTTTGATCTCCAGGTTGATCCCCTCACTGATGACCAGGGTCACCGGCTTCGTGGCTCCGACCTCGATAACCGGCATAGTCTGTCTGGCCAGTTCCATGTAGAACTTCTGGATCTCCTTGAAGCCACTCGACAGGCCGGACCCAACTCCGGACATGGCGATGTCTTTGGGATCAACCGTCTGGGTGGTTCCGAGAGGGCTGACGGACATGGTTGTTGCTGATGCCTTGATGGCGTCACCAGCGCCGCCGAAGAAGCCGGCCAGCATGCTTCTGGCAATCATGGAGCCCATCTTGGCCACGACCCGCCCCCGCAGGCCGATCTTGCCGTCTTCATCGACAACGAAGCCTTTGACCTTTTGATCAACAACCGCCTGTCCCTTGCGGTCGAGACATGACAGGGATACCAGCAGCAGTTCCGCCCGCTCGGTTGCCAGGTTCCCCTTGCCGTCGGCAATCACGAAACACCCCTTGAGGTTTGCCTTGACGCTGTTGGGGAGAACCGCCGGGGTTTTGACCCTGAGCAGCACCGGCACCGGGTTACCTTTGGCTTCCGAAGTTGTGGGAGCGTCCAAGCCACTCAACAGGGTCGCCTCCATAAAGGAAGGAGGCAGATAGACCGAAGCGGCTGCGGTGTCTTTTTTTTTATCCTCAGTTTCAATCTTGCTGGACTTACCCGCCCCGGAATGGGTGACGATGGCGATGTCGCCGATCTCAGTCTCAGGTGGAGATGGCGGCTGTCCTGGCGGCATGCCTTGTGTTGTGGAAGGGAGCGGAGGGAGAGGCATGCTGCCTTGCGGTATTGGCGGTGGTGGCGGCAACGGCTGCTTACTGTTTAATGCTTTGGGGAAACCTGCTTTTTGGGACTGTCCCGGCAGCTGTGCGCTTGCCGTGATGCGTGGATCGCCCTGAACGGTAGCCGCTGCACCTGCCGCCAACTGCGGCTGTGCTACGACTTGGCCGCTCTTCTCCCGGGTAATTTCGTCGAGCCTCTTTTGGAGCTCGGCAACCTTGTCATCACGTTTTGAAATCTCTTTCTGGCTTTCGAGGAACTGGGACTTCTCCAGCAGCTTTGGCTCGATATCCAACGTGGTCTGCTTTGCGCTTTTTGCCGGCAACTGGTTTTTCCCCCGATTCATGGCCATGTTCCCGAAAAAGAAGACCGCTAGAAAAGCACAGCCGCCACCGATCCAGACAACCAGGCGGCGTTGGTTCCCATTCAGATTGTTCCAGATGGAGAGCAGCCTATTTTTCATCATCTGCCTCCTGATTTACTTCTGCTGGACGATCTTTGGCATTCACTGACTGCTTTGCCGGGGCACTTTGTCTGGGACCCTCCATAACCGGCAGATCACCGGCCAGTTTTTGTAACCCAGGGTTTTCCGCCCGCTGCTCCACGACGTAGAGTCGTGAGGTGTCACCGGCACGAAGGATGTGGCGCTCAAGGGATATTGCGACCGGGTTTTCCGCCAGTTCCGCTTTCAGAAACATCTTCTCGTTCAATTTGAACTCGTTAGTCTCGCCACGAAGGGACGCCTCATACTCCTTGATCCGGAGGCCTTCTCCTTCGATATCCACGACCCGTTTAAGGGTCAGCTGGATTTCCCGGTATGAGGAGAACTGCTTCTCCTTTCTGCTGACGCTGTAGGAGTCGGGGATGTTTTCGGTGTAAACGTCCCGGATGGCCTTGAGCAGCTTTTTCTCGAACGGCAGACCGGCGTTGAGGGAGATGTTCTCCTTGATCTTCCGCTCCTTGCCAGAAGTCAGGCGAATCGTCTGGGAGGGGATGCGCTGCGGGAAGACGATCATGCTGAAGGTCTCGTCGCCGCAGACGACATACAGTTCGGTCGGAGTGGTTGAATAGGCAAACTTGTCGCCTTTCTTGGTTACCTTGAACTTCACAAAGGCATCCTTGCCGGTGATCTTGATGGTGAGCCCCTTCTCAGTGGAAGTCAGCGCTTCGCGGATATCAGCCGGGCAGGAAATGCGGTTCATGTCCGAACTGGACAGCCTGATGCTCGTAGTTGCTTCCGGAAGGACGATGGTGGGGAATTCTCCATCGGTGGGTTTCTCGGCAACCTGTTCAATTGTGGTAGCCTTCTGTTTCTGGATACCGCCTAGATCTGTCGCGTGTACCAACGCCGGCACCAACAATGCGGCCAATAAAGCAATCGTGCGCATCAAGCCCCCTTGTTCTCGCCCAGTACAGGCTTCTCATAGAGCCGCACCAGGATAAATTTTCCGTTCTCGATACGGTATTCGATGAGGTAGACCTTCTGGACGTCTTCAGCCTTCTGGTCCACCATGTAGGTCTTCTTGGTGCCGGAGACTTCCAGACGTCGTTTCTCGGCATCGTTGATGATCGAGTGGATGTAAAAGGCGCTTGCCGCCTTGGTGTTTTCAATTTTATCCGCCAGCTCGTACAGCTCCTTACGGGATGACTGGAACTCGGCGGGATCGTAGACAGCCAGCAGTTCGCTGAATTGCGACCGGGCATTGACCGGATTGTAGGTAAGAGCCAGATTGAGAATGTAACGAGTGAATTCCTTGAGGTATTCATCCGATGCTTTGTCGCCTGAGACTGAAATCTTCGAATTGATGGTTGGCGGAACGAGAATCACCCGCTGGCTGTTCAAGGCCATGAACAGTCCGGCGGTGTTGATGACAACAGCAATGCCAATCACCACGACAACGAATTTGAGCAGGCGGTTTTCGGCAAATATGTTGGAACTTTTCTGTAGAAATATGTCGAGGTTCACTTCTTCACTCCAGCTGTAGTGGTCATTCCAGAAAATCTCTTTCAAAAAACTGCGGGTATCCCTTCATTGGGGCCAGGCCGATGAAATAGAGGATATGGCGCAGGAAGCCACGCGGGTACTGCCGCTTGAAACGGCTATACGCCCACGGCACGACGATCATCACCAGCCAGAAATACCCCCCGAACTGCTGGGCGAAGATAAAACTCGCCGTCATGATTGCCAGGTCGTCGGGCTCGAACCAGAGGACCTGAAACGGCTGCGTCAGGTATTGGGGAAACTTCCGGATCACGTGTTGTCTCCATTGGCCTGCAAGATGCCAGGGGGGCATGTGCCCCCCCGATTGAGGTCAGATGATCATTCCGAGGGAAGTGACGATCTTGTCCGAGTTGATGACAAGTACCCCTCCCAGGATGCAGAGGACTGCCGGGACCATCTTCTGCTGGATCATGACGACAACGCCGGCGATGATCGACAGGACTCCGGCAATAGCGCCAAATGGACCCTTGAGTATGTTGTTGATGAAGAAGTCATAGGCCTCGAATCCGAATGATCCGGCTACCGGGGCGACGAGGGCCATGGCCTGTGATGCCGCCAGCGTCACGATCATCGCGACGACGGTCATCAGAAGTACTTTCCGCTTGTGCATTCATTTCTCCTTTGTGCTCTGGTGTGATGGTCAGACTGTGTTCAGCTAGATTCAGCGCGATTACTGCTTACTCACCTCCTTTCCCTTGTCCAGCAGCCCGGTTATCCGTTGGATGTCTGCACCATTCACGTGAGCACCTTCGATCCAGAGTGCCGGTGTTCCTCGTACGCCAAGCCCTGTCGCAATCTTTTCCATTTCCTCCAACTGTTGTTGCTGGGTGCCATCGGTTACGGAGATCGGTTTTCCGTCCAAGGCTCCGGCAAATACGTCGTGGAAAGCCTTGTCTCTGTCAGGTTGCGACAGGATGTAACGGGCCTTCTTCTCGGCATCGGGGTGAATCTTGCGTAGGGGGACGAAATATACGTAGCGGGTCACATCAGTTCGCTTCGAGAGAAGGTTGTCGACCTTACGGCAATAGGGACAGTCAGGATCAGTGAACTCGATGACTTTCTTGGGGCCGTTGCCGATTTTTAAGGCCTTATCCAGGGGGAGATTCTTGATCCGTTCTGCAGCAACCTTCTCCCGCATCTCGGCGGTCAAGTTTTTGCCTTCCTTGGTCCAGATCTCACCGAAGAAGAGATACCCTTCAGGGCTGAAGTAAAAAACCTGTTCTCCTGCCGTGATCTCATACAGGCCCTTGAGCGGCGATTCCCTGAAGGAGTCAACTCGCAGATTCGGAAAAGTTTTCATCAAGTTCTCTTTCTCGGTTCCCACATCATCACTTGCCATTGAGAACCCCGCCGCTGCCACGAGAAGCAGCATCAGAGCGCCAACCGTAATTCTCCTGTCATTTCTCGGCTTCACTTCTCCTCCTTTCGATGTTCCAGAATCTCTACCCTCCGGTTAAGACGATTCTCGATGGAAATGGGGCAGCACTTGCCTTTTCCTTCAACGGTACCCACATTTAGGCCATTAGCCTTAAAAATCCCGGCTACGTGATTCGCCCTCCTGATCGACAACCCCTCGTTGTAGTCACTACTTCCAACCGTGCAGGTGTACCCAGTCAGATCGAATGTGCTGTTTCTCGGCAGTTCCGTCAGGAGTCCGTTTAGCCTCTCACGTTCATGCCGGGACAACTTGGCGCTGTTGAAATCGAACTGAATGGGATCGAGGCGTGCCGGCGTAACAACGGCATCGCCTTTATTGCTCTGGGCCGGTTGCACTTCACGCGTATCAGGGACCTCCAGCTTGAGTGGAGTGGTCATACGCAGGGCAAGTTTTGGCGTCATGGGCATCATGGAGAGCCGATTATCAGAACAGTCTGAGCAGACCACGAATTGGTCATCTGCCTTTGCGGTCACACTTTCCAGCGAATAGCTGAAAGGTCTCTGTCGAATGTCTGAGGCATGGGTTGCCAACGGGACAAGCAGAACAAGCGTGGCGATGCTCCATGATTTCACCTGCATAGGCCCTCCTAAACGAGCTCTTCATAGAAACAATCTATAGGGGGGGCAGGTTGGTCGGTATGGGCTGTGAACCAGAGAGCGGCAGAAAGAGCATTGGGGAGTTGGTATGAAACAGCAGGATCAGAAGTATTTATTTGATGAATTTTCGTCTCTCTAAGTCGTGATTCGGTCATGTCGATGCAGGGACTGTAAGTTGTCTAATCTAGCTGCCGATACAGTTAAAATAAAATAATCATCAATAGATTTGGAATGTTAGGGGTCATTACTCTTCCAGTGGCTCTGTCAAACCTGCCCCCTTTATAGATTTATTGAACAAGGAGAAACATCACGAACGGAGGAAAGGCAATGGAAGCTCTTTTGAGGCAGCGTGACCTGATGGAGATCATGAACGTATCGCGAGCAACACTCTGGAGAATGCTGAGACACCAAAATTTTCCGAAACCGGTTGTTCTCATGGGTTGCAAACGGTGGCGTCGTGAAGATCTCGAATCCTGGCTGGAGGAAAGAAAAAGTGAGTAAGGCACGTCAGAGAACAAGAGCGACCCTGATCCGGGAGGTACCGTTTGCATGACGAATCACAACCCCAAATGCTTACAGACGCCAAAAACTCCTGTGTGCCTGATTCCTTCGAGCAGATATTGGCAAGCCTTGCCGCAAGGCCCAAATATCTTCCCGAATGGCCAGACGGACAAAGGGCCATGCCGAACGAAATATTGCGTTCGGCACTCTTCAACTGTCGTAACAGGAACCTTTCTCGCGTGTTCATGAAGGAAGCTGAAATAGCCGTAATCGGAGATGGCCAGGTCATCTACCGTGGCGAGGAACTACGTCAGGACGATGAGCTTGTCTGGATGCACCTCATGCATCTGATCAAGAAGATCCCGTTGGGGGAGTGTGTTGAGTTCACTCCCTATTCATTCATCAAGGCTCTCGGCTGGCCTATCAAGGGTCAGAATTATGAACGGCTGCGAACGTGTCTCAGTCGTATGCAAGCGACGGCGCTGCGCATCCAGTCGAAGCGCCTGCAGTGCTTCATCAGCATCTCACTGATTCAAAAGTTCATGTCGAAAAACGACCGGGATGAAAACCTTTCACGCTGGCAAGTCTGGGTTGGCAAGGAAATGCAGTTACTGTTCGACGAAGAATTCCTGACCAGGGTGGCTTGGGAGACCAGGCGGTTATTGCCGGACGGAATTGCTTCAAAGCTTTTCGGCTACTGGGCGAGTCATCGCAAACCTTATCCGGTCAAGGTCGAGACCTTGTTGAAGCTGTGCGGTTCCGGGATGAAAGCAAAGCACTTCAAGGCGGAATTGAAGAAGGCCCTCGATCTTCTGAAGGAGGTTGGTTTTCTGGAAGCGTGGGAATTTAAGAATGAACTTGTCGTGGTTACCCGGAGGTATTGACCTATGACCGACCAGACATTGACTTATGACCGACCCCCTATTGACCTTTGGCCGACCGGTACTGACTTATGCCCGACCAGAATACTGACTTTAGACCGACCGGACTCATGACTTATGACCGACCGCCATGTTTTTTTTCCAGAAAACAATTGGTTGGTTACGGGGTTATCAACACCCGGCTAATCATCTTTTAACCATTATTTAACCAATAAGTGGCGTCGGATTGACAGGGAGGAATATCGATGAACTGCCCATTTCCGGATGAAGCAATGAAGACCGTGGTTTCGTATCTGCGCAGATCAGGCCAGACCGTTGTCTATTCCGAAGGCTCATTTGTCCTTAATAAAGGCACTCCGAATCTCACCGTCATTGGACAAGCATATGCAAACGGTGCGGTGTCGCTGACTGAGGACGGCTCAATTCAGGTATGCGGGGTGAGGATCATAGCGGAGATGGATACCATAAAGCTACGCAGAAGGGTTGAGGATCATCTTCGTAAATCGGCATCAAAGCAGGACATTATCCGCATAGCAGCATGTCTGGGAATCAGGTTGAAATAACCGCTGATTCCTTTTTCCTGAAAAAGCCACACCAACTGGGTGGTATCGCGTCTGGATTCGGCACGCAAGCCGAATCTGGTTGCTGAATCGAAATTTCATTCTGGCACGGCCAGGCTCAAAGCATTGGGCACTGGCAAAGCCGGTCATCGGAGCACGACTCCGTGGCCGGCTTTTTTTATCTGGAGGGTTCAATCATGGACTTTCAGCAAGCGGCTGCATGGGTAAAGGACCATCAGCTAGTAATCAAAGGCTATATCGCTAAATACCGAAGATTCTCCCCTTACGAAGAATGCGACTACATGCAAGAAGCATTTGAGGCGGCAATGATTGCGGCAGTACGCAGCAAACAGAAGCACATTCGCTTCGAGGCTGCCTTCTGGAAGGTATTCCGCAGCCAGATAAGCGTCATAACCCCTTCTCCGGACATCCTGACCCACGGATCAAACTCAATTCCCTCCCATCTGTGTACCGAGGATCTCACGGCAATATCCGGCAAACGTAATAAAGGCAGACAAAAGCAGCCGAATACAGAGGTAATCTACAATTCAATCTGTCATCTCCTCACCGAAAAAGAGCAGCAGGTTCTCTATCTGTCGCTGGGGATCGGGATGGAAGGGAAGCTTTCAAACTACGAGATTGCCGAACGCTTGGGATGCGTCGTTTCAAACGTGCGCGATATTCTCAGCAGGGCAATGGAGCGGATCAAGGCTCTTGTCAGTAGCGGTGCCATTGATCCCCAGCGTTTCGCCTAACAATTTATCATCGACAAACAGCACAGGAGGTCACCAATGAACCTGGAGGAAGCTGTAGCAACATACCGACCGGTATCACAGAAAGCTCTTAAACGATTGGTCAACGATGGCCTCATATCAGAGCCGTTGACCGACTCGGATCAGCATACTTTGGCAGTCCTCTGTCAAATCTGGTCCAGCGAATGGTATGTGGCCCAGATGAACATGACGTTCAAACCCGACAAGAGAGCTCTCATGCTAGCCTTTCCAAATTTCGGAAAGATTGAGCGCTACATCTTGAACTCCTATCTCCCCGATGAGTTCAAACAGAAATCGCGAGTTTCGATCATGGAAGTATCAAAGCGTATCCGCGAGTTTTTTCATATCGAATACCCCGAGTTCAAGATCATGCGTATCCGTCAGATCGCCTACAACATGCTACGAAACAGACGGGGGGAAACCAGAAAACTTTTCCTTGCACTATCGGCTCTTGAACGGAAGTCGTCCCAAAAACGTCTGGAGAAATCTGTCAAAAAATCCAAATAACAAACTTTTCGAAGGAAAGTCTTTGTAGAAAAGTTTGTATTACATCGAGGAGGCATGATGCAAATTGAGGATTTGGAAGAAATACTCAACAACCGGATCATCGAAGCGTATTCGGCAGGCTTTAGCGTAGTGGAGATCACCAAGGCCCTCAGAAAAACCAGCGTGGATTTCGTTCACAGCTTGCTGCGGGAAACAGGACATATTCCGGCCATGGCCAGAAGCGAATACCGGCGTCAATATGATATCGATCCCAGATTGACGGCAGCATTTCGTAAAAAAGGCTTCTCCTTTGGCCGCTGGTGCCTTGGTTGGAAAATGGACCCTACATCGGCTACGGCTGAACTCAGGACTGCACCTGGAGAAGGAATTGCGACCACAACTCATATAGCGCTACAAAGAGACTTCCCGGAAGTATTCTTCAGCATGTTTGGCGGCAAAAGGATCAAACAGGGAAAGAGAAAAAGAGCCTCCGCCCAGCCGGCTTCGCTCAGAATCGACTGGGATGTCGAACGCAAAACATTCTTTGCCACTGTTCCGGAGTATCCGATGATCGAAGGACGAGGAAAAGATTGGGACGAAGCGTTTTACGCCATTAAATCAGCGTTCAGAATGCAGGAGTACATCAAGAGGTTGAACCGACTCGATCCAAATTCACTGAATGACGGTATGGCTCATTGATGGTGGCATTTTAGCCACCATCCTTTGAATAACGCAAATTGGCGCATTCATGGCTACTTTTTCGCTCCCATAGATGCCGCTAAAATTGGATGCCTCCAAATGGCAGCCATTTTTGACACCATTTTCGCCACCGGAACCTGCCCCCCCTATAGATATTAATTATGGAGGCGTAAATGCCTCACAAAAATATCGGGGGTAGTTATGAATGTATTGGTGTGTGATCTCGGATTCTCTTCGGCCAAGTGGATCTATGGGGATCGTAAGGGAAGGATTATCTCCGCGTTCAGTTACAACGGCGACAATCTGTTGGTGGGAGAGGACTCCTTGATGTCGTCCGGCTCTTCCTATCTGAAAACAATGGAAGAACTGGTTCGCTATTATCCGGTCTTTGTCGAGCAGTGCCAAAAGCAGGCCGATACCGAAGGAGATATTCTTCTTGCTGTAGGTCTTCCATATTCCTATTGGCAGGAGCAGCACAAACCCGGGGGGGCGGTTCCCGCATTGGCAAAGTCGCTGACAGGAGGTTCCATCAAGGATGTTGCCGTTTTCCCGCAGGGGCTGGGAGGACTCAGGGACTATTTGGATGGCTTGCCGGAACGACCGACTGGAAACGTTCTCGGCATCGACATCGGATTCAACACCATCATCTTTACCCTGTTCTCGCCGCATCGAAAGCAGATCATTCATGGCAAGACCCTCAATAAACGTGGTGTCCACCAGATGGCAACCAGCTTTCTCCTTCCCCGGATCAAGGAGCTCGCACCATCAGGAACCTTCACACCGGTCGAAATTGCATTCCTTATCGAAAAAGGTTATCTGCAATACGGCTTTGAACGCCACGACGTGACCAGAGAGATCCAGGAAGCCGGAGTTGCATATATTGAGCACATCATAAGGGACATTCAGGGGGAACTGCAGGCTCATGTCGGCATGCACGCGGACTTTGATCGAGTCCTGTTATTCGGTGGCGGCGCCGCCTTGCTGAAAAACGGATTACCGGCAAGAAACATTGAAGTTGTTGTCCTCCCCGAGCCTGAGTACGCTAATGCCAGAGGGTTTCAGTCTCTCGCTTTTGGAAAGGGTGTGTAATATGCCCCAATACTCCATCAAGCTATGCACCTATGACCCGACAATCATCAATGCGTTCGATCGATTGCGCAAAAACAGAAAGCAGGCGGCATTCACCCATGAAGCGCTTAAACAGTTCCTTTCCACGGAGAAGGGGTGCCAAGTGCTTTTGCTTATGGAGGGGAAGACAGCTACGGAGCCCTCTCCGCCGTCTATTCCTTTGCCGTCTGATAAACAATGTATAGAAACACCGGCACAACGCGTTGGCGCAAAGACCCATTCTGCATTTACGCCGCAAATCGACAGCAGTAGCGTGTTGGACAGTATCTTGGAGTGAATGACGTTCGGGAGGACGACACTACACACCTTCGCACCAAACAGCTTAAAACCATAAAAACACCTTTAACTTTATAAAATCTGCATTTCGTGGTATCTATTATTACGAAATACATCATTTTGCGAGTTACCCATGACGCTAAACATGAAAAAATTACCATTGCTGTTTCTCTCCGACTCAAATACTTCGGGGGCGATCAGCCGCGAAGTCAAGGCTGGGCGTGTTCGCAAAATCGGCCCGCGGCTCTACACTACCAACATCAGTGACGACCCCGCATACATCATTCGACAGAACTGGTTGCAGGCACTGTCCCTGCTTTTGCCGGGATGCGTCGTGAGTTACCGTACAGCACTTGAAAGTCGCGTTTCTCCCGCTGGCCGGGTGTCTGTCACCGGGGAATATCCCAGGTCTCTCGAACTGCATGGCACAAAGTTTATCCAAATAAAGGGACCGCCACCAGTCGAAGGGGATACCCCTTTGCTGGGAATATTCATGTCATCCCGTGCCCGTGCTCTACTTGAAAATCTTACCCCCTCCCGGGAGCGAATCGGTGGCGAGTTGAAAAACCTTCCGCGCGAGCTGATTGAACGTCGGCTGGCAGAGCAGTTGAACGTGGAAAAAGAAAAGTCGATCAACCGGCTGCGTGATCAGGCCCGGCTCATTGCGCCACAACTGGGACTGGAGAAGGAGTTTGCCGAGCTGGACGATATTATCGGCACATTGCTTAGGACCCGTAAAGCCACACTTGCCGACCCGATTGCCAAAGCACACCAGCTTGGCGCCCCTTATGATCCGAATGCCCTGGCGCGTGTGGAAGCGCTCTGGTCAGTTCTGGCGACAAGGCCGCATGAATACTGTCCGACGATTACCGGTTCCGGACCGTCGTTTTACACTGTTGCCTTCTTTGATGCATATTTTTCCAATTACATCGAAGGGACCCGGTTCAAGGTGGACGAGGCCAAGGAAATAGTGGATTCAGGAGTGATTCCGGCGGTACGGCCTGCCGACGGACACGATATCCTTGGCACGTATCGGGTGGTAAGCAGCCTGGAAAACATGCGGCGGACACCAGGGACAGCGGAAGAGATGATTGAACTTTTGTGTGCCAGGCACACCGATATCATGGTCGGGCGACCAGACAAAAGACCAGGGCAATTTAAAGAGGAAACAAACTTTGCCGGGGCTACCCGTTTCGTTGATCCCGATCTGGTGCTCGGCACCCTTATGCAAGGCTTTGGCATGTACAAGTCACTTGAGCACCCGTTTGCCCGTGCCCTACTAATCATGTTCCTCGTTGCCGAGGTACACCCCTTTGATGACGGAAACGGTCGCACAGCACGGGCCATGATGAATTCTGAACTGGTCGCTGCAGGCGAAACACGGATTATCATCCCCTCGGTGTTCAGGAATGAATATGTTGCCTCACTGAAACGATTGACCAATCATCTGCAACCGGAATCATTCATAAGTGTCATGTCATTTGCACGGGAGTTCGTCTTCAATGTTTCCTTTGAAGAGTATGGTGCAGCCAGATTACAGATGGAGGAATGCCATGCCTTTGATGATCCGGCGGATGACAAAAAATTGCTTATCCCGAACAATCTATCGACGTAGCTGTAGCGGCTTGCAATCATAATCAAACCGAATCGCAATCATTGAGTTTTACGGCTCACATTATTTGATTCTATCCGGCATCTCCGGCTCAAATTATCTGCAAATGAGATTGCAAACATAAATCTGGGCTTACAATTATCCTGACCGGGCTCGATTTAATTGCAACTGTAAGGTTATAACTAAGAGGCTTGCGACAATTGAGTTGTGCCTTAAAGTAGATGTCGATGGCAATGCAGCACCCTCATCAGGGGCTATGGCGGTACATTAGAAATACATACAATAAATTATATATTGACACATGGAACCTCGATCTCGTAAAGTTAGTTGAAAGATTGCTCAACTATCGAGGTGTAAATGTCGGAATGCACGGTCTGCTCAATCAATCTGATTAACGAAGCAAAGGTCACTGCTGTCAGAAATGCCAGTCCACCGGAAGAGGTCTTGATCCGCCTTGCAGAAACATTCAAAGTGCTCGGCGACCCCACCCGGGTCCGCATACTCCACGCGCTTTCCCTCGAAGAACTCTGTGTCTGCGACATAGCCAGTCTTCTGGCAACCACCAAATCTGCGATCTCTCATCAGTTGCGACTGCTCCGCTCATTACGGGTGGTCAAATTCCGAAAAGATGGCCGGATCGTCTACTATTCGCTGGATGACAGCCATGTCGGCAATCTCCTCCGGGAAGGTCTCAGTCACATCACGTCACAAGGAGAATTGCCATGATTCGAAAAGTCAGTGTCGCGTTTACCGGTGGCGCTCTCGGTGGTTTCGTTGACAGTTTCAACATCTGGTTCATGGGCACAGTCGGCATCAGCGATTTGATCGGTTTGTCCATGAAGCCGGAGTTCACAGCTCCCTGGCTCTATCAGCGGATGGTCTGGGGCGGCATCTGGATGTTGCTGCTCCTGCTGCCATTGCTCAAGAAAAAAGTGTTGCTGCGTGGCTGCCTCTTCAGCCTCCTGCCGTCGGCCATGATGCTCTTCATGGTATTGCCGGAAATGGGTAAAGGGATGCTGGGGCTTGGTTTCGGGGCAGTTACGCCGGTTGTCGTCATCGGCTTAAACTGCATCTACGGCATGGTGGCATCTTTGTGGTACCGGAAGGGAACTCACTGACATGGCAAGCATCGAACGCGACAGCCTCCTCGCCCGGGCCAACCTATTGGCACTGCTTACCATCGGTTACAATCTGGTGGAAGGTGTCGTATCCATGGCTCTGGGGGCTGCCGACGAAACCCTGGCCCTGTTCGGTTTCGGGGTCGATTCATTCATCGAGGTCATCTCGGCCATAGGCGTCTGGCATATGATCAGACGGATCAAAGCAAACAACGGCGAAACAAAAGATGCCTTCGCGCAGCGGGCGCTCACGATCACCGGTGGCGCCTTTTATCTCCTGACAGCCGGCCTGGTTGCCACAGCGATTTTGAACATGATTTCGCAGCATAGACCAACGACAACCTTCTGGGGCATCATCGTCTCTCTGGTTTCCATGTCGTTCATGTGGCTGTTGATCCATCACAAAACCAGGGTTGGCACCGCAATGAACTCACCGGCCATCCTTGCCGATGCCGCCTGCTCCAAGGCATGTGTGTATCTGTCGGTTGTCCTGCTGATAGCGAGTGCCGGTTTCCAACTGACCGGCATCGGCAGCCTTGACGCCATCGGCGCATTGCTGATCGCCTGGTTCACGTTCAAAGAGGGGCGGGAGTCTTTCGGCAAAGCGAATGGCATGACCTGCTCGTGCAGTTGCAGTTGCAGCGCAACACCCGCCGTGGAGTGTGGCGATCAATGACCGGCTCGATTCTCCTCGTTGAAGATGACATCAGAATTGCGGAAATTGCGATTGCCTATCTTGAGCGGGCGGGGTTCAGGGTGATGCATGTTGTCAACGGTCGTGCAGCCATTGAGCGCATCTCGACCGATCCTCCATCATTGGTATTGCTGGATCTCATGCTGCCTGACCTGAGCGGTGAGGCGATCTGCCGTGAGTTGAAAGAGATAGCCGATATTCCGGTCGTCATAATGTCATCCAAGGCTTCAGAGGAAGAACGACTGGCAGGGTTCGCCCTTGGTGCCGACGACTATATCGTCAAACCGTTCAGCCCCCGTGAACTTGTGGCACGGGTCCAGGCGGTGCTGAAGCGGGCCGGCGTATCGGAGAACGGCATGCGGCTCAGTTTCAACGCCGGGCAACTCATAATCGATGACCGCAGCCATACGGTAACCTGTCGAGGTGCTGCCATCCGATTAACTGCGGTGGAGTTCAAGATCCTCCTTGTCCTTGCAGCGTCGCCGGCAAAAACGTTCACCCGCGAGGAACTGGTGGACAAAGCGATGGGATATCACTTCGATGGTTATGAACGGAACATCGACAGCCACATCAAGAACATCCGTCAGAAACTGGGTGACAGCCCCAAGTCTCCTACGTTCCTGATCACGATGTACGGCCTCGGTTACCGGTTCGGCGGCGTACGGGATGTTTAAGAAGTTACTTTTCATACTCCTGTTCATGGCCTGCCTTGGTGTTTCATCGGCCGTCCTGCTCCGGGAACTGGTCGAGCGTGACTTCAGCCGCATGACCGAAGCAGCGCAGGAGGATCGTGTCTCCTGGGTTGTTGCCGATCTGGAATCTACCTTTGCCAAACAAAAAGGGTGGTACCCGGAGATGGCGGTCGAGGACGCCGTCTGGGCGTTGCAACTGGGGTTGGAGACCAGGGTACGAGACCGCGACGGCAGCATCGTCATGGAAACGACCAAAGCACTGACGTCATTATCTCCTGAACAACAAGCCCGTCTTCAAGGTGAAACACGAATCAGTCAAGTTCCTGGCAAAGGTGATTTCCATACCTATCCACTGTTTCTGCATGGTGAGGAGGTCGGGCAGCTGGAAGTCAGATTCCTGCCCGATCACCGCAACAGTTTCTTCGTAACCCGCACCAATCGCCTTCTGGCCTACTCGGCCATACTCCTCAGCGTCATTGCCTGCATACTGAGTGTTCTGCTTGCCCGCCGATTGAGCCGTCCCATCGTCAGATTATCGCAAGCAGCCCATAACATCAGCCAGGGCAATTTAAGCGAACGGGTCGAGATACCCGGTAGCGATGAACTGACCGTCCTCGGTAAATCGTTCAATCAGATGGCCCACACACTTCACGTGCAAAACAATCTGCGCAAACAGGTCTTCGCCAACCTTGCCCATGAACTGCGCACACCCCTGACTATCATGCGCGGGCAACTTGAAGGGATTCTGGACGGTGTCATAGCCAATGACGAAATGCGCATCAAACTGTTGCTTGAGGAGAACCAGCGGCTCACCAATATTGTCGCTTCGATGGAGGAATTCTTTCAGGCACAGGCCAGCGTCCTTACTCTTTCCCCTGCCGATCTGGACCTTCGGCAGATGTTCGACAATCTGGCCAGGAATTTCGAAGCCATCGCCATTGATAAAGGGGTCGGGATCAGGATCGATACTGACGACGGTGTCATGGCGCACGCCGACCCGGAGCGGCTCTCCCAGATTCTCATCAACCTGATCAGCAATAGCCTGAAGGCAACTTCACCGGGAGGGACCATCACGCTGGGTGGCAAAAGATCACCTCGCGGCTGCATCATCACAGTCTCCGACACCGGCTGCGGTATCGCAACGGAGGATCTCCCGCTGGTATTCGAGCGCTTCTATCGCGGCAGAGAAGGCGGCCTTGGACTCGGGCTGGCGATTGTCAGGGAGTTGGTGGATGCGCATGGCGGCACCATAACAGTAACAAGCGAACCAGGGGTCTGCACCACTTTTACGATCATGTTTCCTGATTCAGCGAAAACTCCACAATTCTCCACAACTGCTCCATAATTCTCACACATTCATTTGCTATTCTGCCAGCATCAACATTGATTCAAATTCTGGCAGAGGAGAGAACATCATGAAAAAGGGAATGATTGCAGTTGTAGCAGTTGCAGGGGCGTTGTTGGCAAGCACGGCTGTCTATGCAGGTTGGGGCTGGGGTGGCGGTTGCTGCGCAACCGGCAACAGCCAGACGGTCAGTACGCAGAAGGTGCGCAGTTTCCAGAAAGATACGGCAAAAGCACGGGAAAACCTGATGGAAAAGCGGCTCGATCTTCAGGATGAGTTAGCCAAAGATGTCCCAGATGGCAAACGGATAGCATCGCTCCGCAAAGAAATCACAGCCCTTCAGAGTCAATTGCAGGCAGCAGGCGACAAGTACGGCGTAGACAACTGGGCCATGGGTGGCGGCATGGGACACCGCCAGCAGATGGCCGGTGGCTGCGGATGCGGCATGTGTGGCTGGTAACAACAGATATGTTGAAGATACAGATCCCTGGGAATGGTTCATAGCATGACTGGAAGGACAGTATTCATAGCCGTAGTGTCATTTCTCCTCACTGCGATGCTGCATACCGAAGTCTCGGCGTGTCGCGAGTGCGGCTGCAACAAAAAGTATAATGGGTATTGCATTAATCAGCGCTGGGGGTGGTACGGAGCTCGCAAGAGCGTGTCTTCGGTCGAAGAGGCTCGGCGTGACCTGACCGACTACTATGCAGACAGCGATCTAAAGATTGGTCGAATCATCGAGAAATCCAGCTATTTCGAGGCAGAACTCCTCGACAGGAACCAGAAAAAGGCGGATACGGTAATAATTAACAAACGGAGCGGACGCATCCGCTCCATACAATGAAGGGAAAGACGAAATGAAAACAAAATTGTGTTTAGGTGTCGCAGTAGTGGCTCTCTCTGGGGCTTTGGCCGGATGTGGCGGCGGTGGTGGTGGTACGGTTGCTGGAACCAGTACCGTAAGTGGTGTCGTAGCAGACGGATATCTGCGGAACGCTGAACTGTTCATGGATTTGAATGGCAATTATCAGTGGGATGCAGGCGAGCCGAAAACAGTCACGGGTCAGGGAGGCACCTACCACCTGGATGCTTCGTCTGACCTTGTCGGCAGATACCCGATCGTTGTCCGTGCCATTGCCGGGCAGACCATAGATGAGGATCACCCTTTAACTCCGATTGCCAACGGTTATATCCTGTGCGCGCCGTCCTCGAACACGGCGTTCATCAGCCCGATGTCAACCCTTATCCAGCAGAAACTGGCGAGCAATCCGGGCATGACCATGGCTGATGCCATGACCCAACTGCGCAATCAACTCAATCTACCTGTTGGCGCAGACATGTTCGGCAACTATGTCACCGGCTCCCAAAGCGGTCAGTATGCTGCGAATTACCAGGCCATGTATCAGGTTGCGACGCAGATGGCAGATTTGATGGCCCAACAGGCGCCGCTGGTCATGACCGGCACCGGCGTCAACCTGAGTCGTTATCAAGCCATGATGGGACAGATGAATCTCTACATGCCGCAGATTGTCCAGAATGCCACGAACGGCCTCCCCATCACCAGCCCAACCATGACTACCTTTTGCAATCAGATGGCTACATTCCTGCAAAATACCGGCACCGGTGCAGGGTTCGGCAATTATTCGGCGATGTTCAGAAACTACACCAGCCACACGTCATTCTGGAGCAACAACGGCGGCACTTGGCAGCCAGGCGGGATGATGGGGTCCGGCGGGGGCATGATGCGATAACTGTACACACGCATCGTACCTTGTCATGATTGATAAAGCCCCCTTGGGAAACCTTGGGGGCTTTCCTATGGAACGCGTATTGTCAGAACTTTGAGCCAACAATGCTAAAAAGTCTCGGCAACACAAGAACATGTCATATTGGTGGGGAAAGAATATCAGGAAAATGGAGAGTGGACCGGCATAGTTTTGAGTGTCCAAATATCGAGGGTTTTCTGGACGCTATAGTTGCAAATAATGTGAACCCACTATTTATGATTGCGAGTCCAGATTTATGTTTGCAATCCCATTTGCAGTTAATGTGATTCTGAGGCACCGGATAGAGTCAAATAATATGAGCCGAGACGTTTATGAGTGCAAGCCGCTACACGTAGCAAACAACAGCTTCCTGATGCACAGACATCACCGACATCATAGTGCAATACTGAAGTGATTGTAGACAACGAGTCATTTTGCGATATAAAGCAGTGGAAATTAAATTTTCGGAGGGAATATGACTAAAGTTGAACTCGTGGCAAAAATTGCAGCAGACGCAGATCTCACAAAGGCCCAAGCAGAGAAGGCACTTAACAGTTTCGTTGCAGCAACCACTGCCGCAATGAAAGCTGGAGATAAGCTGACACTTGTTGGCTTCGGGACTTTCAGTGCCGTGACCCGTGCAGCTCGCACCGGCAGGAACCCGCAAACCGGTAAGGCAATTAAAATTGAGGCCAAAACCAATGGCAAATTCACTCCTGGCAAGGCTCTGAAAGATCTGAACTAAAGCCTGCAACATCTACGGCTAAGAAGAAATAGGCTGCAGCTAAAGCACTTTGGTTTCATACCGACCGGCAGATCCAGCATAAACACCTGTCGAGTTAAAACAAAAAGTGGGTGAACTTACGGGTTCACCCACTTTTTTATTCGGTGATCAGTGCGGGACTTGCATCATTATCCGCGCTGTCCGTAATAACTGAGCCCAAAATAAAGCCATTTCATAAATTAATTCAATATGTTACGTATGTAAAAGATGCAAAAACGGATGCAAAGTGCTCAAAAGTGAAATGTAATAGGTAGAATTATTTTCAGCAATGACCCCATCGTTCCCGCCGTTAATATCAATAATTACTTTTCTTGATGTCGGCTTCACCCGTTAAGCCCAATAATACAAGCAGGTTACACGTACGGAATAACTTATGGCTGTCACTTCAACGTTCAAAACGTCTCAGGCTATTTCTTATTGTCTCAGAAACAAACGGATGCAAAAACGGATGCAAGGGGCAAGATAGGCATAAAAAAGGGGTTAGACTCTACGTCTAACCCCTTGATTTTATTGGAGCGGGAAATGGGATTCGAACCCACGACCTTCAGCTTGGGAAGCTGACACTCTACCACTGAGTTATTCCCGCTTGAGCCCTTTCTTTTAGCTTATACTGACTCACCTTGTCAATAGCTTTTCAATTCGACATGTCGGAAATGAAAGAGCCCGCAAATGCGGGCCCTTTCATCCAACTCCTGGAATGGCATTCAGGCTGAAGCTCCTTTGACGAAGCTGCCAATACGGGCAATCATCCTCTCCGCGACAGACTGGCTTGCTACGTTGTAAGCACCCGACTCAACCTGTGCCTTAATCTCTGCCACCTTGTCGGCCCGGAACTGCTCGCTGCCGTTAGCCGAAGAAGCCGTTTTGCTGATACTGTCAGCCGTCTGGGATATGGAAAGCTTGTCGGTTTCAGCTTTCTTCTTATTTTCTTCCGCCTGACGGGCGTTCTGCTGGGCTACCTGGTTGACCGTTTCTTCACGAATATAATTAACTGCAACTTGTTGATTACTTTCTTCAATCCTCATTCCATATCACCTCCGCATACTTATTTATTATGATATCATATCGGCCGGGTATGCAAAAACTTTAGCAGAAATTCTCTTACCACCGGATTGGCAGTGTCAGTAGCTCGCGGAAACTGTCGATGTGCCAATCCGCGCCCTGCAACGCATCAAGCTCGCCATACCCGTAGGTGCAGGCAATTGTCCTGACCCCTGCAGCTTTGCCGGCGGCGATGTCGTTGATGCTGTCACCCACCATGACCGTATCCGCCGCATCCCGCTTGAATTGCCGCATCACGTGGAGCAGCGGTTCCGGTGACGGCTTCCGGGCCTGGAATGAATCGGCACCGTACACTGCCTCGAAATGGCCTGCTAACCCCAACACTTCCAGAAGGGTCCTGCATAAAGATGCATCCTTGTTAGATACGAGCGTCATGGCCACACCCCGCTCCTTCAGGAGCGCGAGGGTTTCGGCGACACCGGGATACGGGGTGGTCTGATCGGCTATATGCGCCGCATTGTAGGCAAGGAACAGGTCCAGCCCTTTCCGGATATCGTGCACTTCGGCACCGGGCAAAGCCTGTTCCACCAGTCGCCTCGCCCCTTGCCCGACCAGCGTCTGAACCTGCTTTCTGACCAGATGCGGCCGGTCGAATGCCGACAGCATGTGATTGACCGCTTCGGTCAGGTCGTCGAGGGAATCGATGAGGGTGCCGTCAAGGTCGAATATGATCAGGGTGCCGTTTGCCATGACTTCCTATCTGAAACAAAGGGGCAATTCTTGCGAACGCCCCTTTTGATCCTCACTGCAGAAATCCTACTCCCACTCTATGGTGGCGGGAGGCTTGCTCGAAATGTCGTAGACCACCCGGTTGACCCCTTTGACCTCGTTGATGATCC
>JACRPV010000147.1 GCA_016223015.1 Geobacter sp.
AAAAGGAAGCCGCCCGAGAATCCGCGGCTGAAGTCACCTGCCGAGTTCCGCCTGATCGGCACCGGGGTTCCCCGTGTCGACGCCAGGGCCAAGGCCGCCGGTTCCTGCATCTTCGGCATGGACGTGGTGGTCCCCGGCATGCTGGTGGCCGCGGTGGCTCACCCGCCGCAGTTCGGCGCCACGGTCGCCTCCTATGGCAAGACAACGCCCCTGAAGGTGAAGGGGGTGAGGAAGGTGGTGGAGATACCGAGCGGCGTTGCCGTCTGCGCCGACGGCTTTGTCGCGGCACGGGCCGGGGTAGCCGCCCTCAAGGCAAAGTGGAAGGGGGGGGACGGGACGCTTTCCACCGATTCGCTACGGCGCCGCTTTACCGCTGCCCTGACCGACAAGGGGCTGGTGGCAAAGGATGTCGGGAATACCGCTGCCGTGCTCGCCCAGGGGGGGAAGCGGGTGAGCGCCGACTTCACGCTCCCCTTCCTGGCCCACGCCACCATGGAACCGATGAACTGCACCGCCCATGTCTCAGCCGAGTTCTGCGAGGTCTGGGCGCCGACCCAGAACCAGACCGGCGTGCACCAGCTGGCCGAAGGAACAGGCCTTGAGGGTCCGCTTGTGGCGGACAATCCCCTCGCTCACCGTGCAGTCGTCGGGCGGGACGCCCCATTTCTCGGCAGCAGCGGCGACGAGCATCTGCCGCGCCGCCGCACCCGCCTTTCTGAGCGGTTCGAAGAGATGGCGGATGCTGGTGCTCCCCCCCGTGGCCTGGGTGCCCCAGACCGGGTCGCGGAAGGCATCGGCAGCCGGGGCAAAGACCACGGCGATGTTCTCCCACCGGGCGTCCAGTTCGTCGGCGATCAGCATCGGCAGCGAGGTGGCGACCCCCTGCCCCACCTCCGACTTGGCAACGTAGACGGTCATCGACTCGTCAGGCATGATGGTGAACCAGATGCCGGGGGAAAACTCGCCGGCAGTTGCCTCCTCTGCCGAGAGGATGCGGCTGCCGAAGGGGGTCATGGTGACCGCCACGGCCAGCCCGGTACCGAGAGCGGTCTGCTGGAGGAACTCGCGCCTGCTCATGGTTCGCTTCATGGTTTCCCCCCCTTTCCGCCGGCAGCGCGCCGGATCGCCTTTTTGATGCGCGGGTAGGTGCCGCAGCGGCAGAGATTCCCCTGCATGGCGTTGTCGATCTCCTGTTCCGAGGGATGGGGGTGTTCGACCAGAAGCGCCGCTGCCTGCATGATCTGGCCCGGCTGGCAGTAGCCGCACTGGGAAACCTCTTCGGCGATCCAGGCCTGCTTTACCGGATGCGTCTCGGCAAGCCCCTCGATGGTGACGATCTTCTTCCCCTGCACCGACCCGACCGTGGTGATGCACGAGCGGCGGGCCTTGCCGTCCACATGAACGGTGCACGCACCGCAGAGCCCCTCTCCACAGCTGAATTTGGTGCCGGTGAGGCCGAGTTTTTCCCTGAGCACCCAGAGGAGCGGCGTATCCGGGGGAACATCGAGCCGATGCCGTTTCCCGTTGACCGAAAGGGTAATCATAATCCCTCCTTGGCAAGCCGAATCTTTAATGCATAACTATACCATGCAGCACATTCCTGACAATAACCGGCCACTTGCACTTCGGCACTCTTTGGCTAGAATTGGGAGAGGAGGTTTTCCATGACCATGCTCCGACATCTGCTGGCTCTCTTCATCCTGCTGCTGTTCGCCATCCCGGTCCGGGCCCATTCTCCCTACCAGAGCGATACGGAAATCGTCACCGACAGCCAGAAGGCCTTCGAGGAGATCCTCGATCTCTGGCGAGCCGGCAAGTACGACGAACTGTACGAGCGAACCCGTGGAAACGGCAAGGTGGCGAAAGAGGATTTTGCCCGACGCCTGGAAAGGGCGACACTGAAACCGGCCTGCTGCTGGCAGAAGGTGCAGAACCTGTCGGTTCACGTGGAAAGCGACGACTTGGCGTCCATCCGGGCCACGGTCGGCCTGGAAGGGGGGCCGGAGATCGAGTTCAAGACCCGCACCTTCAAGCTGTACCGCGAGAAGGGACGCTGGTGCATCGGCCAGACCGATATTCTCTCCCTGGCCGGGACGTCCAAGAAAAAGTCGCGCCGAAAGTAGCGGTTACCCTCCCTCTTTCCCGGATTCACACCAGGCGTGGCATGCGCTCCTTCCGGTTGACGTTGTGCACCGATTCCGCTAGGCTGCCTTCATGAAAACGACAAAACCCGAACTGCTCGCGCCGGCCGGATCGCTGGAGGCCTTTTTCGCCGCCATGGAAAAGGGTGCCGATGCGGTCTATGCCGGCCTGAAGGACTTTTCCGCCAGGGCCAAGGCCAAGAACTTCACCCTTTCTCAACTGGAGCGGATGCTCGCCTATGCCCATGCCAACAACCGGCGGATCTACGTCACCATCAACACCCTGGTCAAAGAGCGGGAACTCCCCCAGCTGATCGAGACCCTTGCCGCCCTGGAGGCGATGGGAGCCGATGCCGTCATCGTCCAGGACCTGGCCGTGGCCCGGCTGGCCCGCCAGTTCTTTCCCGGCCTGGAGATCCACGCCTCCACCCAGATGACCATCCACAACACCCCCGGCGTCCTGCAGCTGGCCGACCTCGGTTTCCAGCGGGCCGTGCTGGCCCGTGAACTCCACCTGGACGAGATCCGCGGCATCGTCAGCGCCAGCCCCATCGGCATCGAGTGCTTCATCCACGGCGCCCTCTGCTTCTCCTTCTCGGGCCAGTGCTACTTCTCGTCGTTCCTCGGCGGCCACAGCGGCAACCGCGGCCGCTGCGCCCAGCCCTGCCGCCGCCAGTACCGCTACCGGGGGAAGGATGGCTACTACCTCTCCACCAACGACTTCTCCAGCATCGAGCTGATCCCCGACCTGGTGGCGGCCGGCGTCGCCTCCTTCAAGATCGAGGGGCGGATGAAATCGGCCGAGTACGTGGCCTGCGTGGTCGAGGCGTACCGGTCGGTGCTCGACGCCACGCCCGCCCAGCTGCCGGCTGCCCTTGCCAAGGCCAAGGAGCTTCTGAAGCGCTCCTTCGGCAGGGTCCCCACCAAGGGGTTCCTTGCCTCGCACCAGCCGACCGACATCGCCACCCCGTCGCTGCGGGGCGCCACCGGCCGCTTCCTGGGCGAGGTCAGCGCCATCAGGGGCGGCCGCCTCACCCTGACCAGCCGCGACCGGCTCCACATCGGCGACCGTATCAGGATCCAGCCGAAGACCGACATGGCCGGCAAGGCCTTCACGGTCAAGGAGCTGTTCGTGGCGAACCGGCCGGTAAAGCTGGCCGGCGAGGGAAACACGGTGACCATCCCCACCCCCTTTCCCTGCGCCGTGGGGGACGCCATCTTCAAGGTCTCCTCCGAAACCGCCTTCACCATGAGCGAGAACGCCTGCCAGAAGCGGCTGGACAGCGCCGGCCCGGCCAAGATCCCCTGCGACCTGCACCTCTCCCTGGCGGACGACCGGCTGCGGATCGAGGCGGACTGCGGCGGAGTCGGCAGGCAGATCGAGTTCCCCCTGGAAGGGCTGGAGCCCTCCCGCACCACCGACATGGCCGCCGTGCTGACCGCCCAGTTCGCCAAGACCGGCGACACGCCGTTCGCGCTCCGAACGCTTGCCGCCCCGGCATTCCCGGCGGTCATGATCCCGCCTGCCCGGCTGAAGGAGATCCGGCGTGAGTGCTACGGCCAGCTTGCCGATATGGTGCTCCCGGCGCTGAAACAGAGCCGCGCCGAGCGGGTGCGCAAGGCAAAGGCCACCCTGGTGGGGAGGCGGGCCCAGACGGTCCGGCTGCCGACGCGGCTGACGCTGCGCCTGGAGCACCTGCGCGATATCTCCCTGATTCACGCCGACGGCGTGGCCGGCGTCAGCCTGCCGGTCTCCAGGGCCAACCTGCACGAGCTGCCGCTGGCGAGCCGCCGGCTCAAGGGGAAAGAGGAGCGGGTCTCCTGGCGGCTGCCGTTCATCATCTTCGACCGCGATATCCCCTGGTACCGCGATGCCCTGGCAACCCTGGCACGCAGCGGTTTCCGCCGCTTCGAAGCGGCCAACCTCTCCCACTTCCCGCTCCTGGAGGAGATCGACGCCGAGGTCGGCACCGACTACCGGCTCTTTTCCCTCAACAGCCAGGCCATGCTCGCCTGGGAAGAGCTGGGGGCCACCGCCTGCACCCTCTACATCGAGGACGATGCGGAGAACCTGGCCGAACTGCTGGCCGCGGACCTCTCCCCGGAACGGCGGATCATGATCTACGGCCATGTGGCAGCCATCACCTCCAAGATCCCCATCAAGGGGATCAAGGGGGACACCCCGATCCAGTCCGACCGGGGCGACAGCTACCGGATCACCGTCAAGGACGGCCTCACCCTGGTCACCCCCACCACGCCCTACTCCTTCACCGCCTTCCGCGAGCGGCTGGAGGGGCTCGGCTGCGCCTCCTTCGTCATCGACCTGACCCAGACCGCACCGGCGGACCGGCAGCGGGTGCTGGACGCCTATGCCACCGGCCGCGAACTGCCCGGCAGCTCCACGTTCAACTTCCTCTCCGGCCTGGTTTAGGCCGGCTTGCGGCACAACGCATCTTCACAGCAGGAGGTCCGTCATGAAAGAAATAATCCAGATCATCCAGGCAGACATCACCACCCTCAGTGTCGATGCCATTGTCAATGCGGCCAACAATACCCTGCTGGGAGGGGGCGGGGTTGACGGCGCCATCCACCGGGCAGCAGGGCCGGAGCTGGTCGCCGAGTGCTCGACCCTGGGCGGTTGCGCCACCGGCGACGCCAAGATCACCAGGGGCTACCGCCTGCCGGCGCGGCACGTCATCCACACCGTCGGGCCGGTCTGGCACGGCGGCGCCAAGGGGGAGCCGGAGCTGCTCCGGAGCTGCTACCGCCGCTGCTTCGAGGTCGCCCAAGAGAACGGACTCGTCTCCATCGCCTTCCCGGCCATCAGCTGCGGGGTCTACGGCTACCCCATGGACCGGGCCTGCACCATCGCCATGGAAGAGGCACGGGCAGCCATCGAACGCGACCCCGCGCTGCAGCGCGTCATCTTCACCCCCTTTGGCGACGCAGCCACCCAGCTCTACCGCGACACCTTCGACCGCCTCTTCCCCTGATCCGTTCACGTTCGTGCCTCACGGCACAAACCAAGGAGGATGCCATGAAAAAGATACTGATCGCCCTGACAACGCTGCTGCTCACCGCCGGCATTGCCGGCGCGGCTCCCGCCAAGCCGCAGATCGAAGGGAAAACCGTCGAATACCGGGCCGGCGACACCCTCCTCAAGGGATACCTGGCCACTGACACCGCATTGAAGGGGAAACGGCCCGGCGTGCTGGTGGTGCATGAATGGTGGGGGCTGAACGATTACGCCCGGAATCGGGCCAGGATGCTGGCGGAGCTCGGCTATGTGGCCCTGGCCGTCGACATGTTCGGCGATGGCAAGCAGGCCATGCATCCGGACGAGGCTGGTGCCTTTGCCGGCGCAGTGATGAAGCATTTCGAGACCGGCAAGGCGCGCTTCAATGCGGCCCTGGAGCTGCTCAGGCAGCAACCGGACGTCGATCCGACGCGAATCGCCGCCATCGGCTACTGCTTCGGCGGCGGCGTGGTGCTGAACATGGCCCGCCAGGGCGCCGACCTCAAGGGGGTCGCCAGCTTCCACGGCAGCCTGGCCGCGGTGCAGCCGGCGGAGAAAGGGGCTGTCAAGGCGAAGATTTTGGTATTGACCGGTGCGGACGACACGATGGTGCCGCCGGGGCAGGTGGCGGCCTTCAATGCGGAGATGCAGGCGGCAGGGGCCGATTTCCAGGTCATCAGCTACCCCGGCGCCAAGCACAGCTTCACCAACCCCGATGCCGACCGGATCGCCAAGGAGTTCAAGCTCCCCATCGCCTACAATGCCGCGGCTGACAAAGCTTCCTGGGAGGAGTTACAGAAGTTCTTCAGCGAGATCTTTGCGGTGCCCGCGGCTCCGAAGGGGGCAGTGATCAAATGAAAGCGGTTGTCCAGCGGGTGAGCGAGGCCAGGGTAGAGGTCGACGGTGCCGTCGTCGGTGCCGTCGGCCGGGGGATGCTGGTGCTCCTCGGCGTGGCCCAGGGAGACACGGAGCGGGATGCCGCCTGGCTCGCCAGAAAGATCGTCGAGCTGCGGATCTTCGAGGACGACGCCGGCAAGATGAACCTGGCCCTGGCAGATGTGGGGGGCAGCCTCCTGGCGGTCTCCCAGTTCACCCTGCTGGGCGAGTGCAGCAAGGGGCGGCGGCCGTCGTTCACCGGCGCCGCCGCACCGGACGAAGGGAAACGGCTCTACGAATATTTCGTCGAGCAGGTGCGGCAAACCGGCACCCCAGTCGCCACCGGCATCTACCAGGCCGACATGCAGGTCCATCTCGTCAACGACGGGCCGGTCACTTTTATCCTGGAGAGCCCGTAAAAAGCATTCACCCCATTCACCACCGCTGCAGCATCAACCCCCATTCCCTCATTAAACACCGCCACATACTGCTATACAAGCGAATTATATCTTTTAATCACGCATGTCTCACAGACACAAGCCATTGGAATGACAGTCTTCAATCTGAACGGTATCTGCATGTTAAACAGTTAAGACTGTTGACATATATTTTCGGGTTGCCTCTTCCTGAAATGTGGTGTAGTAATCCACACAGATTCAGCAAGTTGGGTCAATCGCCGCATTGGTGGGAACGGATATGAAGAGGTTGTTGCTACTTGAACTTAACAACTTGGAAGCCTGACCCTACGCGTGTGACCCTACGCGTGCGGTAGGTAAGCGGAGCAAACGCCATGCAGAGGTAGTGGCCGAGACACGTGAAGTCCTTGATCTTGACGTTGCCTTTGTATCTCTCGGCGCATTGGTGAAAGACGTGGAGCGGAAGGCGCTCCATCACCTGTGAGAATATGAGCTTCCCCGAATACATGGCAATACCTCCCGTGCTTTGCTGCACGAGAGTGCCGGGGTTCCTGTGGAAATTTCAAGTCGTTAAATGGCATAAAGTCGATTTATTTCAAGAACTACAAGTGATTACATCGTTGCCGGCAACCAACGTTGGGACACTACTGAGGGGGGATTATGAACTCAACACAAATTAAAGCGTTTTTGTCTCATCAGTTCAAGGACGAATATGTAACTTTGATAGAACTCATTCTATCGATATGCACTGGTCTCGATATTACTTGTGAGAATGTGAAGCATTCCAGCTCGGATTTGCCCATTGATGAAGCAAAGAGGCTGATAGAAAACTCAAACTTAGTTATTGGCATCTGTACAAAAGATAAAAAATACGAAGCCACCGGAAAGTTCTCATTTTCAAATGCAGTACAACAAGAACTGACCATAGCATATGATCTGGGCAAACCAATTGCCATGTTTGTTGAGGATGGCGTAGATACATCTGGGTTTTACTCAAACATGTGTACATACGACTCTTTTACATGGGACAACTGTATTGAAATTAGTATAGTAGAGAAATTTATTAAGGGGATACATAGAGAGAAAGTCAAATCATTGACTGATAAAGATATGACAGGGGGTTCCAGGGGGTTCCGGGGACAGTATACAAATCTATTAAATATACTGTCCCCGAAACACCTCTTAGTAAAATGTTGAGACGCGACCCCTTTGATCCGCTCGACCCCTTTGATCCGCACAAATCTCAAAATCAAAGATGGGAGCGTCAGAGATACACTGTTCACAAATAAATGAGCCGACTTGAAAAATGTGCATCTCTGACACCGTGAGGCTTGATTAGGCTCTTCGACGTTTCAAGTGGGTTGAGGATATAGCGACTTGTAGTTGAGCTTGCCAGCGATGATATAGGCCATGGTGATCAGGTTGCGGGGATTGCGATAGCCCCGAGCACGTGCCTTGGCTGCCTGGATGAGGCTATTG
>JACRPV010000148.1 GCA_016223015.1 Geobacter sp.
CTTGCCCCCGAGCAGGCGGGCTGCATCGGTCAGTGCTGCTTCGGTGACGCCTGCTGCCGTTGCCAGATCGGTCAGGTTGAGGCTGGCAAGGGACGCCAGCAGGGCATCGGAACCGCTGGTGCGGCTGGCGATGAACTCCTTGCTTTCGAGACCGGCGGCAACGATTGCCTTCATGAGGCCGATGACCAGGGCCA
This sequence comes from Geobacter sp., assembly GCA_016223015.1. Classification (GTDB taxonomy): domain Bacteria; phylum Desulfobacterota; class Desulfuromonadia; order Geobacterales; family DSM-12255; genus Geoanaerobacter. The sequence continues at coordinate 195 of JACRPV010000148.1, forward strand.
GTTCGGCACCGGGACGGTACTTGAGGTGGTTGTTGGCGAACTTCTTCAGCTTGACGTCGCGCAGATTCGCCAGTACCAGTTTGGCATCGTTCTTGGTCACAGCCTTGATGACCCGGTATTCCATGCCGGTCGATTCGGCATTCAGGTCGCAGCCGAGAACCAGCACGGCCTGGGCCTTGTCGAGACGGTCGATGGCGGTGCCGGCGCCGGCACTGCCGAGGCGCTCCCAGAGGGCGAGTTTTGTCTGGGCAAAACCGAGCCGCGCCTCGGAGTCGATATTACCGCTGCCGAGACCTTCGCGAAGGAGCTTCTGGAACAGGTAGCTTTCCTCGTTCGTGACCCTGGCGGAGCCGATGCCGGCAACGGCATCCGAGCCGCTGGCAGCGACGATCTCTTTCAGTTTGGCAGTGGCAAACTCCATGGCCTTGTTCCAGTCGGTCTTCGACTGGTTGACCATGGGAACCGTGAGCCGCTGGGCCGCATTCAGGTAGGCATAGCCGAAACGGCCGTTGATGCAGATGTTGCCGCTGTTGTAGGTCGAATCGTCGCTGGTAACCCGCTCGACGCGGTTGTTGCGCGAGTGGTATTCGATCTGGCAGCCGGTGGAGCAGAAACCGCACACGCTCTTGGTGACGGAGAAGGTCCAGGGGCGGCCGCGGAACTTGAAGGGCTTGCTGATCAGCGTGCCGGTGGGGCAGACGCCGACGCAGTTGCCGCAGAATTCGCAGTCGAGCGGTTTGCCGTCGATGGTATCGATGATGGTGTTGTCGCCGTGGTTCACGACCCGGATGGCGTCGCAGCCAACGACTTCATGGTCCACCTTGACACATTTTTCGCAGAGGATGCAGCGGTTGGGGTCGCTCTCGATAAGGGGCCAGTCGTAGCGGATCTTGTGACGTTCGAGGTTGGCCGAATATCCGGGCTTGTTCGCTTCCAGACCGTAGGTGGCATTCTGCAGGTCGCACTCTCCGGCGGCATCGCAGACCGGGCAGTCCAGAGGGTGATTCACCAGCATAAGCTCCATGATCTTGCGGCGGATCTCGATCAGCCGCTCGGACTGGGTTATGACCTTGATTCCCGCCTTGACCGGGGTGTTGCAGGCGGTCATGGTGCGGTCAACCCCTTCGATCTCGACTGCACAGACACGGCAGGCGCCGGTTGGAGAAACCTTCTCCAGCCAGCAGAGAGTGGGGATGGTTATCCCGAGCTGGCGGGCAGCCTCCAGAATGGTGGAGCCCTTCGGTACCGTGACATCTCTGCCGTCGATCGTTAATGTGACCATATTGTCTTGCTCCTGAGAAGAGAGAGATTCCCTGGTAGTGGCGAACCGAAGCTCACGCTAGATATATCTCCGTATGCACGGTAGCGTCGCGCCAGTAGCGCATTCGCGCCGAAAATGTACAGGTGCGCCGGAGGAGGCGCACCTTCGCGAACTAGATGGCAATCATTGCCATACGGTAACACCGCAGACAGCGCTCTGCCTCCGTAACCGCCTGGGTGTCCTTGAAGCCGAGTTCCACTTCGGAGTAATTCCCCTCGCTGGCCCTCTCCTTGCCATGAACCTCTGCCTGATGGGCACGACTGGATGAATCGAGCCAGGGAACCTGTTCGTTCTTGTCGTAGACCGGCAGGTAGGTGAGGATGTCCTCAATGAGGTCTTCGTCGGTGAGGTATGCCTTACCTTCTTCGAGCCAGCGCTGGATGACGTGTGCGGCGCGATGCGCGTTACCGACGCAGGCAACAACGGTCAACGGGCCGATCTCGGCATCGCCGCCGGCGAAAACGCCGTCCATGTCGGTAATCAGGATACGGGACAGCGGGTTGCCCATGCCGTCTACGAGCCCTTTGCCGTCGGCTCCCTTGAGCGGGACGTACTTGGTGACCACCGTGTTCCACTTGGTGATGTCGATACCCAGGTCGGGCGGGATGAAGGAGAGGTCGGGGTCCTGGCCGATGGCCGGGATCACCGTGTCGCACTCGACCACGAACTCGCTGCCGGCAACCGGCTCGGGACGACGGCGGCCCGAGGCATCCGGCTCGCCCATTGCCATCCGGACGCATTCCACGCCGGTGACCTGATCGTTCGCATCCACCAGGATCTTGGTGGGGAGAACCTGGAACTCGAAACGGACCCCTTCTTCGTCGGCGCCGTCAACTTCCCAGACGTCGGCCGGCATCTCCTTGCGGGAGCGGCGATAGAGGAGGGTCGACTCTTCGGCACCTTCGCGCAGGGCGACGCGGACGCAGTCGATGGCGGTATTGCCGCCGCCGACAACGCAGACCTTTTTCCCCATGCCGGTGGGTGCGCCCATGTAAGCCTCACGGAGGAAGTCGATGCCGCCGCGGAGGAAGCCTTTGTATCCCTTGTCCTCGCCTTCGACGCCCATTGGCTTGGAGCGGTGCGCGCCCGGCGCCATGAACACGGCTTCATGCTTCTGCTTGAGCTCGGCCAGGGAGATATCCTTGCCGATGCGGACCCCGTACTTGATCTCCACGCCCATGCTGGCAATGATGTCGATGTCCCGCTGCAGGATATGACGCGGCATCCGGTAGGGCGGGATGCCGACGGCGATCATGCCGCCGCCGAAGCCTTCGGGAAGCGCCTCGTAAATGGTGCAGGGGTAGCCTTCCAAGGCCAGGTAGTAGGCAGCTGCCAGGCCGGCAGGACCGGCGCCGACGATGCCGACGGATTTGCCCTTCCTGGGCTTGGGCTGCATGGGAGGGGTGAAGTTGTGCTGCCACTCGTAGTCCGATGCGGTCCGCTTCAGGACCATGATGCTGATCGGTTCATCCACCTGCTTGCGGCGGCAGGCCGTTTCGCAGGGGTGCGGACAGACGCGCCCGCAGACTGAGGGGAGCGGCATGTTCTCGCGGATGATCTCCAGCGACTCCTCGTATCGGTATTCCTTGATCGCCTCGATGTAGGCGGGGATATCGATATGGGCCGGACACTTGTCCTGGCAGGGGGCCGTGTACTTGTGCACGTAGCGGTGCTTCTCCGCAGGTGTGCGGGAGCCACCGACGTACGCGAGAAAATCGTTGCGGAAATGTTTGACCGCATCGAATATCGGGACCGTCGAAGTGGGGCAGAGCGTGCATTTGCAGTTTTTGAGGAGCTCGGCCAGGTCTTCGATGACCGCCAGGTCGCTTTCCTTGGCGGTTCCCGCGACAAAGGCCGCCAGGGTGTCCATCAGAACCTTGGTGCCTTTCTTGCCCGGGGTGCACTTGCCGCAGACGTACATGGTCTGGACCCGTCGCATGTAGTCGGCTGCCATGGCGGGAACATCCACATCCTTGTCGTACAGGATGATTCCGTCCCAACCCATGAAGGCAGCCAGTGCCCTTTCTCCGTCAAAGGTGATGGGCAGGCGGAACGTCGTATCCTTCAGTTCCCCGCCTGCGCGGTTGTCAATGATGTTTCGCCCCCAGCTGGAAAAGACCACCTGTGCCACGTGCGCCTCCAGAAAAACCGTTCGGCAGTTGCCCGTAAAAGTAGTTAACTCGTTGCATTTATACGGTAAAATACCGTGCTGCCTGTGTATACAGTATGCAAGTATTAGCACACTAAATGAGCTCAAATCAAGTGAAAAAAATAACCCATTGGAATTTGTTCAGAATTGTCAGCGCACGACTGTTCTGTTATACCGGGAAAGGAGGAGCGCAGAAGGCCTGACGGTGCAGGTGCTTCCTGGCTACCCTACTGAGTCGAAAGAGGAGGAAATCAGATGGAGCGGTTGGCGGAATTTCGAGAGGCGTTTGCGCTTTTGTTCGAGATCAATATGGGAGTGAAACCGGGTGAGCGGATCGTGGTCTTCGGCGATCGTGCGCGGGAGGACGAAAAGCTTGCCGAGGCCGAGGCGGACCGGCGAAAGAGGCTCACGGAGACAGCAGAGGCATTGGGAGCTTTTGCCGTGGAGCGATTCGGCACGGCCGAGTTCGTCTGCTTTCCCGCAACTCCCTCGTCAGGGGCCGAACCGCCGGTTGCACTCTGGCGGGCGGTTCTGGGGGAGGCGAATGTGGCGCGTCTGGAGGCGGGCGGCATTCTGACCAGGCTTTTGGAGAAGAATGCGGATGCGGATGATCTGGAAAAGGCCCGTAAAATCGCGGTGGATGGCAGGAGAGAGGTTGCGGATGTGGTTGTGGCACTGGCCAACAACTCCACCAGCCATACCCGGTTCCGGGCTCTGGTCAACGCTGCCGGCGGCAGGTTCGCCAGTCTTCCCCACTTTGACCCCGAGATGTTCTTTACCTCCATGCAGGTCGACTGGCAGGCGCTTGCAGCGCGAACCGCCCGGCTTGCCGATGCTTTGCAGGGGGCAGTGGCGCTACGCCTCGTCACCCGGAACGGAACGCGGATGATGTTTGGCTGTGCCGGTCGGCGTGCCGCCGGGGACGACGGCCTGTTGACCGGACCTGGCAGCTTCGGCAATCTCCCGGCCGGAGAGGTCTACCTCGCGCCCCTGGAGGGGACCAGCGAAGGGGAACTGGTGCTGGAATATGCTCCCACCAGGAAACTGGACTCGCCGGTCCGGCTCGTTGTCAGGGAGGGGCTGGTTGCGGAGATTCATGGCAGCGACCCGTATGCCGACCGGCTGCGGCAGGCAATTGCCGGGAATCAGCTGGTGCGGAACGTTGCCGAACTGGGTATCGGGACCAATGACCGCGCCAGCCGTCCCGACAATATCCTTGAGGCGGAAAAGATCCTCGGAACCGTGCATGTGGCACTGGGAGACAACTCGGGATTTGGCGGAGCCGTTCAGGTGCCGTTCCATGAGGATTATGTCTTCTATCATCCGACGCTGACAGCAGTATTGGCAGGCGGAAAAGAGCTAATCGTGCTGGAAAACGGGCAGTTGACAATCTGAACTGTCGGCCATGGGGGGAAATGCATTTAAGTATCGACCTTTTTTGGCCGATATTCTGTATATCATTCCTTGAATGGAGCCCGGACCACCATGGGCGGTCCGGGATAGCGCAGGAGGCGCTTGGAAAAGATGACAGCAGAATCTGAACAGGGCCATGGGCTCGATTTCAGGTTGAGTGCCGACGGCAGTCGGCTGCAGGCGGTCTATACGCCTGATGGGCCGGTTGTTCCCGTAGATTTTGCCTGGTTGAAGCATGCACTGGATATCCAGCGCACCGTGACAGGGCTCTATATCTTTGAAACCGTATCGGCTGAGCTGAAAAAATTGTACAATTCCGCTACCGGCCCCTTTACCATCGATATCGGCGAGCGCAGGGACGGCGCCGTCGCCATCAACATGGCCCCTGACCTGATGTCCGCAACCCTTGCCATCTCCCCCCCCTATGGCGGTAAACCCGTTACCGCATCGCAAGTGCATGAAGCTCTCCGTGAGAAGCGGATCGTCAGCGGTATTCTTGCCGCCGAGATCGAGACAGCGGTGTCAGCCGGCCGCGAACTCCGTGACGTTGTCGTTGCCACCGGGAGGCAGCCGGTGCACGGCGATCATGCACAGCTGGTGAGCCTGATCCCGGAAGCCAGGGAACGGGAGCCGGTAGCCGATGATCAGGATATCGTCGATTACCGGAATTTCAGCGATATTGTCAGCGTGCGGGAGATGACGCCGCTCATGCGTCGCATTCCCCCCACTCTCGGTATCCCTGGCGAAGACATCCTGGGAACCCCGCTTCATGCCGAAGACGGGCAGGATCTCCAGTTTGCTCCGGATCTGCAGGGCGTGGCCTCCGACCCCCGGGACAACGACCTGTTGCTAGCCTCCGTTGCCGGCATGCCGGTGCTGGTTGCCAATGGCGTGATCGTTGAGCCGGTGATCAAGGTGAAGAATGTCGATCTTTCCACCGGCAACCTCCACTTTGACGGATCGGTGGAAGTGGCCGGCGATGTCAGGGAGGGGATGGAACTCGTGGTTGCGGGGGAAATAACCATTGGCGGCGTGGTGGAGGCGGCGCACATCGAGTGCGGCGGCGACATCTCCATCAAGGGTGGGATCATCGGCCATGGCGAGATTCGCAACCAGAACGGCGAACTCGGTCCGGAACATGCCTATGTGGTGGCCGGTGGCTCCCTGTCGGTTCTTTTTGTGGAGAACGCTTGCGTGGAAGCGGCCGGAGACATCCTGGTGAAGGAGCTGGCCATGCAAAGCGAATTGACGGCTGGTGGCGAGATTGCTATCGGTGAGGAGGGTTCCCGTAAGGGACATCTGATCGGAGGGGTCTGCAGGGCTGCGCGTAAGGTGCGGGCGATCGTTGTCGGGTCTCGCGCTGGAGTGCAGACCAGGATCGAGGTGGGGGTAGATCCGATGGCCAGCGAGAAACTCGAAGAGGTGAACGGCCTGCTCCTCTCCCAGGAGAAAGATCTTCAGGAGGTCGAAAAGGATCTTGCCTATTGCCGCGAGAATCCCGGCCGGGTGGACGCCGACCGTTCCCGTGAGCTGAAGGAGTCTTTAAGCTCGCTGCAGGGAGAACTGACCGAACTTGCTCAGCAGAAGAAACGCTTGCTGAAAAGGTTGGAACCGGATGCCGAAGCGTGCGTCGAAGTTGAGCGCGACATTTACTATGGTGTGGTAGTGCGCATCGGCGACCGCCAGAGCATGAGGTGGTATTCCTGCCCCGCACCTGACACTTTCCCCCACAACCGCGTCGATGACCCGCTGCCGGTCGATCAGCGCCCCTTTTCCGCTTTGAATCCCTGTTGAATGGTAGTCGTACTGTCTCCTTGCCTTTATCCGGCCGTTTTCCCCTCATTCGAAAACACCCGTGTCGAAATGGCGAAATCAGGAGGATTTGCCAGGGTCTTTTTCACGGTGCAGAGTTCTGCCGACTTGACCAGGGCGTTATGGTATTTCTCCGGGAATTCCGGTGGGACGCGGATCTCCAAACCGACCTTTGCCAGGCGTTGCTTGCCGTCGGCGGATTCGGTGAATTCCATGGTCTGGTGAATGGTGATCTCTTCGGTGGGGATGCCCCTCTGTTCGCAGAAAGCCCCGACGTACACACCGGCGCAGGTCCCCAGGGAAGCCAGAAAGAGTTGAAAGGGGGTGGGTGCCGAGCCGGTTCCGCCCGCTTCGACTGGTTGATCGGTGACGACCTGGTACGAGTCGAATTCAGCCGAGATTTTATTGGCACCGTGCAGCCTGATGAGCATCTCCATGGAATTCCTCCTTGGTAAGGCGTGGAAAGGCAGAAATGCCTCTGTCCCTTGACGATACCATAATGGCAGATTTCCATTCCAGTGCAAGCCCGTTTGGTTGACAGGCAGTACAGCCTGTGGAAAGATGGCTGACAGGAGGGGGTATGCGGATCATCGGACTGACCGGCGGGATCGCTTCGGGTAAGAGCACGGTTGCCCGCATTCTGAAAGAAAAAGGGGCGCAGGTCATCGATGCCGACCAATTGGCCCGTGATGTGGTGGTGCCGGGGACGGATGCACACGCAGCCATTGTTCGCGAGTTCGGCAGTGATATCCTCTGCCCGGACGGCACCATCGACCGGGGGAATCTCGGGGCGATCGTCTTTGCCGATTCCGCAGCCCGTCGGCGACTGGAAGCCATAACCCATCCCGCCATTGCCAAACTGGCCGAAGAGCGGCTCGACAGCCTGCGGAAACAGGGTGCTGCAGTGGTGTTCTACATGGCGCCGCTTCTCATCGAGGCCGGTATTACCGGAAGAGTCGACGATATCTGGGTGGTCTACGTCGACCGGGAAACCCAGCTCGTCCGGCTCATGGCACGGGATGGCAGCAACCGCCAGGATGCGTTGCGGAGAATAGAGAGCCAGATGCCCATGGAGGAAAAACGGGGTTACGGCAGGGAGGTCATCGACAATCGGGGAAGTCTGGAGGAGACGACACGGCAGGTTTTCGAGGCCTGGGAGAGGTTGGGGAGTTAGAGGGGCGGGCAGCTCTCCCTCCACCTCTCTGAGCTGCTATTTGTGGTAGCCGAGCTTTGAGGAAATCTCTTCGGCAGCCCGTTTGACCAGGGGGACCAGCTCCTTGTCGACCCGTTCCTCGGTGAAGCGCATGGAAGGACCCGAGATGCTGACTGCCCCGATGATCCTGCGGGTATAGTCGCGGATCGGCGCGCCGACACAGCGGACGCCATTGTCCAGTTCCTCATTGTCCACCGCATACCCCATCTCGGCAACCTGTACAAGGTGCTTTTTGAATTCGTCCTTGTCGGTAATGGTGTTGGCGGTGTAACGCTTGAGTTCTTTGGTCGGCAGGTAGTTGTCCAGCTCTTCATCGGTCATGTAGGCAAGCTGAACCTTGGC
>JACRPV010000167.1 GCA_016223015.1 Geobacter sp.
GTCTGAAAAATACCTTGAGTTGATGAACCCAGAGGGCAAAGTCTACCTGATGCTTGACGAGATCCAGGAGATAACGGACTGGCAGCGCGACCTGCGTAAACTTTACGATGGTCCGCGTCCGGTAAAATTTATCATAACGGGTTCAAATTCATCCTTGCTTAAAGGAGAATATGCCAGCCTCCTGACCGGACGCACCCTGCTCTGCGAAGTATATCCGTTCTCATTCAAGGAATTCCTGGGAGCCAGAGGATGGGATAAAGGGTATGAACGTCATGTCCTTCTGGCTCACAAACCCCAATTGATGCATCTGTTCTCCGAATATCTTCAGGACGGCGGTTTTCCCGAGGTAGTCAGAGAAGAAAACCGAAAAATAAAAACCATGTTGCTGAAGGATTACTATAATGCCATCCTGACCCGCGATGTACTTCGCCGCTATCCGATACGCCATGCCGCTCGTTACGAATCAGCGGCCCATTTTCTCATAAGCAACCCGACTTCTCCATTCAGTGCCAAAAAGCTCGCTCCAACGATCAACATCACCCAGCACACCATGGAAGAATACCTGGGATACCTGGAGGACGTTTATCTCTTTTTTACCCTCAGGCATTTTTCATATTCGCTGAAACAGCAGTTAACCCATCCCCGCAAGGTCTACAGCATAGATAACGGATTCATTCAGGCAGTGTCATTCAAATTTTCAGACGACTATGGGAAATTGCTCGAAAACCTTGTGTTGATTGAACTAAAGCGGCGGGGACAGGAATGCTATTATTGGAAGGACAAGAAAGAATGTGATGCCATCGTAATGGAACAAGGCAGAGTCAAGACCGCGATCCAGGTGACTGCCGATCTTACTGACCCTAAAACACGCAAGCGTGAGTTTGATGGATTACTAGAGGCGATGAACGAGTTTGGCTTGGATAAAGGTTACATTCTCACGAAAGAAGAGTTTGAAAAGACTGCCATAGACGGAAGGGAAATTCATTTGCTTCCGGTTTGGTATTGGCTTCTACAGATGGTTTAAATGTCCATGGGGTCTCCATAAAAGATCATGTGATCTGCAATAAAGATCAAAATACATCTAACTACTCTCCGTGACGAGTAATTTTAAGAATCAGTTCAACGCATCCAGCCCCGCATCCAGCCCGCGTTTTTCTCATTCGATTTCTTGACATGGTGTAGCCACAAGGCTACAATTAGCACATGGTTGAAATTCGCAAAACCGGACTGTTTGCCAACTGGCTTGACAATTTGCGCGATATTCGCGCCAAGTCCCGTGTCCTCGTCCGTATTGAACGCCTTGCCTCCGGTAATGCAGGAGACGTTAAGTCTGTCGGTGAAGGTGTCACAGAAATGCGGATCGACTACGGTCCCGGTTATCGTGTCTACTTCATTCAGCGAGGCAGCGAATTGATAATCCTGTTGGCCGGCGGTGACAAGAGCAGTCAGTCTCGGGATATCAAGGCAGCAATCCGCCTTGCACAGAACTTATAGGAGTTGAACATGCCCAAAACAACCACCAGTCGCTACGATGTAGCAGAGCATCTCCGAACTCCGGAAGAAATGGCAGCCTATCTTGAAGCTTCTCTTGAAGAGGCTAATGGCGATGCAGCTTTTATTGCCAAGGCACTTGGTGACATAGCACGCGCTAAAGGCATGTCGCAAGTGGCACGTGATGCCGGTCTTTCCCGCGAAAGCCTCTATAAGGCGCTTTCGGGGGAACGAATTCCGGGGTTTGATACGATTCTAAAAATCGTTTCGGCTCTGGGGCTCAAACTCCATGCAGAAGCAAGGTAAAGCGATTAATCCTCATGCCTATTTTTTAGCGCCATTCGAGCGCCATTCGGGCCATTCGGGACACTCCCCAGTTTACCGCTCTGGCTGTCTTTTTATATGGGGAGTGTCCCTAATTTACTCCCTAATATTTATCGTCCTCACGACAAGCAAGCCTTAATGCGGACCCATTGTGATATCAATATGTTGTGAGTCAGTTTTGCATGTTTGCATGCCTGACCCCGCGGCCTGTTCTGACCCCGCGGCCTGTTCTGACAAATCATCTTATTCACTTTGATTTGCAAGAATGCGTGAAATTTTTGATGCCGAAAGTACGGCTTGTTTTGAGTTGTGTCGTGCAAGTCGCTCACCTTCCAGCAAAAGCATTTTCAAATCTTGAGTCAATTTACTGATCCTTCTAGTATTAATTCGCATCCTGATTGCAGTACCAGAAAAAGCAGCTGAGTACATATTATTAATTTTTTCATTGAGATAAAGACAACTATCTCCACTACATATTGCAAAATCTCCACCTCTTTGACATATGCTGCTTGTCATATACAGTCCATAACCTGTATTAGCCCATTCATCATAAGGATCAATTTTAAGGTGACCTTTCCTGGTTATGCCCGGCTCAATGCAAAGAAACAATGCATCACGATCATTACGAATTTTAAGTTTTGGGTTTCTACTAAGTGTGCTCTGTATACCTAAACCTTGGTCTAGAATTGAAATTTCAACTAAATTTTTAGTTGGCCAATATTGCCCTGCAATCCAGATACTTACTGCTTTGCTATGCTCTACGATATTTCTAATTAACTCCCTAATTGAATACGTAAGATATTCACACAAGTCATCATTTCTCTGCGATAACACCACGGCAAGTCTATAAGCTTCTCTTTCAATTTTTTTGATTCTCAACTCTGAGCTTCCTCCTGTTTCTTTTTTCATGTCCTCGACGAGAATTTCCGTGATCGGAATGTAGCGGCTACTCCCAAATGCTTCCCCAGGTTTTTTCCCAAAATCTTGTAAAATACTCTGGAAAAATCCCATGTGCCCTGCATATGTATGTTGCTTGAAATTAACATCCGCGTGATTTGCTTCTTCATGGTTCTCTACAAATTCCCGAATTTTAGCACCGGCTAAAAGCATTCCAAATGGCTCTACTGTACTCAAACTTGCATGGTCAAAAACGTACTCGCTGTCATTTGCCAGCTCCTCAAGTTCAAGAGTCAAGTCAAGTGAACCAAGTAAATCAAGACTGCATGGCATTGAGTATTTCACTATGCCTCCATGTGTACCAACAAGTTATTAGCAAGCGCGCGTCAGAGGGGTCGCGTCTCAACATTTTACTAACAACAAGTAGATCTTGTTGATTGGTGAGACTTGATCCCTTTAATGTTTGTTATGACATTACACTTTCCGGACGGGCACTATTTAGCGCATTTGGTTGATTCGCTATAAATTGCACCTGCATTCTTCAGTTCTGCACATGAAATTGGTGCGAAAGTTTCGATTAATCGACCATTTGCCGTTGAATTGTCATATACCATGGCGAATGAATATTTCGAACTGGTGAGATCTGCGCCAGTGAAATCGGTCTTTGTGAGATTGGTCCCGACCAAGGTTGTCCCATGAAAAACTGCACCCTTAAAATTGAGACCACTAAGGTCCATTCCGTTGAAATTTACGGAAGACAGGTCGGCAAATGAGAAATTTGACTCTCTTAGTTTTGCATCTGTAAAGTCAGCATCTTTCAGTTTCGCGCCGGAAAAATCTGTGTTTGCCAGATTTGCCCCGATGAATTTGCCTTTCTCAACATTCGCTTTCCTCATTTCAGCACCAGTCAGGTTTGCATTAGAAAAATTTCCTTTGTGAATATACGCGCCGTTAAGATGAGCAGAAGTCAGATTCGCTCTTTCAAAAATTGCTTCATCAAGACTTGCCTTCACCATATCTATGTTTGTCAGGTTTGCCTGCGTAAAGTCACACTCTCCGCAATCTTCTAATTTTGCGCCAGTCAAATCGGAATCAATGAAATTCGACCCATCAAATTTGATCTCTCTGAGATCTTCACCTTTGAGATCTGCTTTCTCAAAATTACAGTTCTCGCATTCACCTAATGTTTTTGCCTTTTCAATAACGATTCTGTCAAAAGCATAGCCATATGTAGCAACTGTCATCAAAAGCACAATAGTTACCGCAAACGCATTTCTCATATCTCCCCCTGGTAGTGGTATATAGTTCCCTTCAATTGGCTCCGCAACGCATCACATGCAGGAACACCAAAGTCTTCCAGGTCGACAAGTCCCCCCCTCAAAACGCCATCTGCTGCGCCTTTCTCTTCTGCGCCTCGGCTTGGGCACGCGCTAAGCAGGGCGCCAGGGTCAGGGCGCCAGGGTCAGGCTTCCAAGTTGACAAGTTGATTGGTTAATTACCAACAATGGCGCCAGAATCACCGACCGCGACAAACTGGCCGGCATTGTAGGTAATATCCAGCAAATTTTCAGATGTTCCACTAACACGGCTTGTCCAGCTTATACCATCAGGCGAAGTCAGAAGTATTCCCGTGATACCTACTGCCACAAAGTAACCACCGCCATAGGCGACTCCTGATAAGTAGGTTGTCGTACCGGAAGTTCTAACGGTCCAGTTGATGCCGTCTGGAGATGTCAATATGGTTCCAACATCTCCGACAGCCACAAACTGACCATCACCATGAGTGATTTCGTATAATGTATTTGTCGTTCCCGAGGTTCTGCTTGTCCATGAAACACCATCAGGAGAAGTCAGAATGGTGCCTGGCCAACCAACGGCAACATACATTCCACCACCATATGTAATTCCGAATAATGCATTCGTAGTCCCGGATGCTTGATTTGTCCAAACCACACCGTCAGCAGAGGTAAGAATCGAACCACCAGTACTTACGGCAACAAACTTGCCATTCCCATAACTAACATCGACCAAAGAATCAGTGGTCCCTGATGGTTGACTGGTCCACGTAATTCCATCAGGTGAAGTCAGATTGATTCCTAGCAAACCAATTACTGCCCAAAAGTTTTGGCCCGGCGATAATGCTTTAAGCAATTGCCAATTGCTCACATCTGCTGTAACAGCAGTAGAAGTATCGTTACTACCGCAACCAGCAACAAGAAAAAGACAGAAACATACTGCCATAACCACAAAAGCCCTCATAAAGAACCCTCCAATTTTCATTCATTTATCATCTGACAGGTCAGGCCGACTGGGTCAAGCTTCCAAGTCGACAAGTTCAATCCCCCCCTCAAAACGCCATCTGCGGCATCTTCCTCTTCTGCGCCTCGGCCTGGGCGAGCGCTATCACCCGTTCGACAAAGGTATCGAACCAGTTCTTCAGGGTATAGGTGAGGGCTTCGCCGGTCTTCTCGATCTCCGCCTGCCCCAGGTCCGTCTCGTAGAACCTGATGTATGCCGCCAGTTCAGCGTCGGTGATATTCCGGTAGGTATAATAGGACTCCAGCACCATCTCCTCGCGCAGACCGCTCTCAATGGTCGTCCGCAGCCCGTCGATCTCCCGGTAGGCTTCCTCCGGCACCCCCTGCCGGTCCGCCGGCAGTGCGGCGTTCGTGGCTTCCAGCATCCCCATCATGACTTCGATGAGGATATCTGCCGTCAGTTCCGCCATGTGCGTTGCCTGCTCCACCCCCTGAATGAGCTCTATCCGTTGCTGCGACGGTGGATTTTCCTGCAGGTCGGCGAGATAGCGGAGCATGTCCGCCCGGTTTTCCGCCCCCGAAGCGTTCGTTTCCTCGCGGGTGATCTTCCGGGCCAGCGGGCTTTCCAGCCACCGCAGCATTTCCCGAAGATAGGGCTCGTCCGTGCTGACCAGCAGGAAGGCGGAGAGGTCCTCCTCGGCCTGCCTGACGTCGAAGGATTCCTTCATCATCCGGTAGACCTTCTGCTCCGCTTCCGAATTTTTCGAGGTCAGGCTCTTCTGGTTGGCGAGCGTATCGAAGGTGCCGGGAACGGAGGCAAGTGCCTCGCTCAGCCCGGACAGCTCGATATAACGGGCAACCAGCTCCTCGTGGGTATCTGCAGCCGCAAGGGCCGGAAAGACCAGCATGCCCAGGCAGATCAGCGACAACAACCAGCGGCGACAATGCATCTGCGGCTCCTGTTTGCCCCGGATAGCAGGGCGTTTTTCGGTGGCGTCTGCTGCCCTCACTGCCGGCGGCATTACGGGGCAAAAAGCGACGCAGGGATCTTCCCGTTGACGCTGATCTCGCTCAGGTCGATCTCCGACAGCTTGACGTCGCCGGCATAGTTGGTCAACCGGTGGGGGAAGAGCACCCCGTCCACGGCCCGGAAGTCGCCGTATTCCGTGGACAGTTCGCCGACGCCCATCCCGCCCATGGCAAAGCTCGATGAGACCCGGACGATCAGACGGCTCTTGGTGTCGACGAATACGTGCAGTTCCGGCGCGTTCTTCAGTCTGAGGTTCAACTGGTAGGTTTCGCGGTTGCCGAGCTTGTGCAGACCGCCAAAGCTGACCGGATAGCTCCGGTCGGCAAACCCCATCGGCAGATCGAGGTAGCAGTACTGGTAGACCATCGACTGGACCATGACCGGATTCGACGCTTCGAAGCCGCTCCGGCCGAGCTGCCAGCCGTGGCCGCCGTCGAGGATGCGTACCTCCCCCTCCTGGCCGGGCATGATCTCGATGCGCAGCTTGCCGGGTCGCTCCAGGTAACGGGCATAGGCGCCGCCGTTCCCGGTCATGAACTCGACGATGTGGCCCGTGGCCTTCACCGACCTGATTTTCGCCACGGCCTTCGTACCTCCATAGGCCTGCAGCACCGAACCGACGATCTCGGCGGCGCGGTCCGGCGACCGGTCTTCCGCGGCGCAGTTGCCGGAACAGCGAGGCCGATGCCGGACATTGCCCTGTACCAGGCATGTCGTGCAATCATCGATTCCTCCCGCTAAAACTGGCTATTGCAGGCAGCGTCAATCCCCAACTTGCATGCTGTCTGGATATCAGCCTTTGCTTCAACGTTCTTATTGAGCTTGCTGTTGGTTTTGCCCCGCAGGTAGAGCGCGTCGGCATAATCCGGCTTGATGGACACCGCCTTGTCGAGGTCGCTCAGGGCTTCCGTATATTCGCCCTTCAGCATATGCAGGTCAGCACGCTCCTTGTAGCCTCTGTACTGCTCCGGGTGCAATTCGATGGCCTTGTCGGCGTCGGCCATTGCCTTGTCGAGCTCCCCCATTTTGGCGTATGCAGCGCATCTGATGCAGTAACCGTCCAGATAGTCCGGGTAATAGCCGATGGCCGTGGTGGTGTCGCTTATTGCCCGGTCATAATCGCCGCTCTTGAAGGCGGATTCGCCATTGTACCTCTCCTTCGCCAGGGCAATCCTGCCTTCCGCGCTGTCCGGATAGAGTTTGACGCTGATGTTGTCCTCTGCAATCTTCCACATTGCGCCGGTCCCCGGATCGATAATCAGGATACCGAGCAGGCCGCCAAAAACGATATTGCCGTAATACCACCCGTTTAAGCCGGCATCTATCTGGTGCTCCTCAGGCAGATACCCCTCCTTGGTTATTTTCACCTTGTATTTCGCCTTCTGAAAAAACCCGGCTGAAGTCTCAAGGGTGGCAGTGTGCGGCGTCTTTGCCTTCATGATCGTTTTGCCGCTCCTGATGTCGATGACTTCGCAGGTCGCCTCATCGGGCTGCGACATTATGGGCAAGGACTTCGGCCCGCTGGATACGATCGTGGCGCAACTGCAAAGATAGAGGGCTGACGACAGCAGGGCTGTACATGTAAGCATTCGACGACGAACCATTTGCTCCTCCAACAGTTTGATTGAGAACGTCTTTCATAATTCGGGAGATTTTTGTTTTCACCACTTATCGCAGTTTCAGGTCATGGCGAGAAAATCTGCAGCATCCGGCAACAAAAAAGCCGCGCCAGTCAGCTCTATGCTGACCGGTGCGGCCCTGAATCCTCCGGGAATTGCGGCTCTTGCCCTCACATCCTTACCTCATAACATAGCCAGTGAACCGGTAAGGATTATTACACCGGATATCCCGGTTTTGCAAGAGCAATTGCAGTCATGGACACACATTAGTATTGCTACTCTCGACAAAGCAGCAACGATTAGCTGTGGTTAGTCTGTTGTGTTAAACCGTTGTGTCATGCCAAGCGATGAATTATGAGAGTTAATCACATACAACCATACACACAACAACACATGATACCAGTTCAAGCGGAACGACACCGACGAAGATGATCACGTTCCCGACCAGATGCTCCGGCAACATGTGACGAATCCCGCCAGGATCGTCACGAGGCATCATCCCTGCTGCTTACGGCAGCGGCGCGAAACTGGTAAAGAGGTAATCGTTCCCCTTCACCGGCGTATGACAGCCGAAACACTCCTGGACAAAGCCGGCGTCCTTGCCGTACGGCTTCAGGTCGTTCCCGACGAAACGGGCAAATCCCCAGCCGCCGGTCGCCTTGTACTTGGCCGCATCCTTGACCATGAACTCCACCTGGGCAAAGGCGTCCGGTTCGGTGGCAACCGGGAACTTGGGGTGTTTTTTGGTTGTCCAGGCGATCTTGGCGAGCACCGCACCGTCGGGCATCGGCAGGACCTTGGCGCGCATCGCCTGGTAGGCGATCGGGTTGCCGAGGATGACGCGGATCTGCTTCTTGTCCTCGCGGTAGGAAGGGGCGATGACCTGCCAGGTCTGGTAATCCTCGAACAGGGCGATGCCGTTGGGGGCAACCGGCGCACTGGCGGCCGGGAGGGCAACCGGTACGCACAGCAGAGCGAGGAATGCGACAATGGCTCGTTTCATGATCGATCTCCTT
>JACRPV010000053.1:0-5072 GCA_016223015.1 Geobacter sp.
ATGACCTCTGCCGCCGACGACATGGAGAGGTAGAGATAGGCTGAATAGAGCTCGGTATTCAGGTGCTTGTTGAGCGCGGTGTACATCTTCTTGCTGAGCATGGAAACCTCCCGGAAATTACCTTCATCTTCTCATGAGTATAGCGCCGATCAGGCCGGCGGCAAGTTCAGAAATGGACCAGCGATTGTTCCGCCTCGACCAGAAGCCGCCAGAGATTTTCGCTCTCCCCCAGGCCGAGCTTGACGAGATAGGCGGCGATCCCCAGGTTGCTCCGCGCCCGGAACAGCTCCACCTGGCGGAGGAAATCGTCCGCAACCCCGCCGGATGCGGCCAGATAGGCATTCAGAAACAGCTCCTCCGGGAAACGGCGCAGAACCTCGGCATGGGGGAAGAGCTGGTTGCGGTGCTGGGCGAGAAAGGAACCGACATCGAAGGCGGGCGGTACGACCAGCGAGCTCTCGAAATCGATGGCCGCCAGGAACAGGGTCTCCCGGTCATCCTGCCGGTCTTGGCCGATAAAGATGTTCTTGGGATGATAGTCGCCGTGCCCCTGGACAAAGCTCCCGCCCTGCGCCGCAATCAGTCGCTCTTCGTGCTCCCCCACCGCTTCGGCGATCTCCCGGACCTTGCGCAGGTGCCGGTGCTCGATGGCGGAGAACCGCTCCAGATAGCGAACCAGCCGTTGCTTCTCCCGCTGGGCGAATTCTCCGGCTGGGGTGACCCGCAGCTTCAGGCCATGGAGCCGGGCCAGCCAGCGGGCTGCCAGCTCGATGAAGGAGCGGCCGTCCTCCTCCGATGCAACGAGGAGCCGGTCATAGAGCGACCTGCCGCGGACCCCCTGCTCGATGAGCGTCATGGACGCCGCATCCTGGTCGATGGGGCGAGGCACCCGGAAGGCGCCGTCGCTGAAGCCGGCTTCGGACAGGACCTCCATGATGTGAAAGGCTCGCTGGGCCGACTGCCAGCGATGGCGGTCGTCGAGAGCGCGGATGATGATCCGTTCCCGCTGCTCGTCGCTCCCCTTGGTGCCGATGGTCACCTCGGTCACCTGGCTGTGGGCGCCGGCGCGGGGGATCTCCTTGAGAAACGGCCGGCAGCGGCCCGCGCGGATCTCCCTGGCCAGTTCCTCGATGGTGGTCAGGGGATGGTCGAAGATGGTGGGATAGAGGCCGGCATAACTGGCGCCATGGGTATCGGTACCGGCAATCGCCGTGAAGCGGAGACGATGCCAGTCCTGGAGTGCGCGACTGTTCCCCCGCACGGTATGGTTGGAGTTGAAGATCTCGATGCCGTCCAGAAGCGGCACACAAAGCCGCTCCGCCTCGGGCGTTTTCCCTCCCCGGTAGGGATGCGCCCAGACCAGGGCCGCATCGGGATAGCGCTGTCGCACCTCGGCCAGCGCAGTCCCACGGGGGATGACCCCTGAAGCGCCGTAGACCAGGAGATCGCCGAAATCGGCGCTGCTCAGCTCCTGACCGCTCATGATGCAGAAATGGTCCGGCACCTCAGCCGCACGACGGAGCGCTTGCATCTCCTCACGGGGCCAGAGGTAATGGTGATCCGTGAGAACGATCCCCTGCAGCCCCTTGGCAAAGACCTGACGGACCAGATCGACGGCCGGGACCCCGCTGCATGCCGAGTGCTCGGCAGTATGACAGTGCATCTCCACAAGCATAGACAAATCCTCGATCCTTCCCTCGTACATGCCAGTATATCCCCGGCCCAGTGGCAGTCAAACGATGCCGGGCTTGTCCTAGCGGTGTACGAGCCCCTTGGCGCGGGCCATGGAGAGCTCCTCCACCGCCGTGGCAGCGCCCTGGCGGTAGGGAACCGCAGGCAGGGAAAAATCGCCGGGGACGAACCAGCGGTCCTTGAGGAAATACCAGGGAGCCAGGCTAGAAACGGCTATCCCCTTGTCCGCCTCAATGGCATCCTTTGCCTTCATCTCCCGGATTGCCAGCCCCTCCCGGTTGGCAATCACCAGATGACTCCCGGAAAAGGGGAGCGCACCGTTGTCGCCGAAATCCCAGGAGACCTGACGCCGCTGCTCGCCGACGGCACTGCCGTGGCACGAAACGCAGGAACGGCTGGCGCCGTAGCGGTGGGAGAGCTTGTCCACCTGGACCCAGAGGAGCGACTTGTTGTTCTCCGGCAGCCCGTCCGCGAGCCCCACGAAGCCCCAGGCATCGTCGGTCCGCTCCGCATCGGCAAGCGTAAGCGGGTAGCGCCACTTTAGCCCCGGCGTAAACCCGCCCCCCTTCTGGTTCATAACCGCCATGGGGAACGGCTTCACCGGTATCCAGCGTCCGCGCTGATCGCGGATCAGGATCGGCTCGCTCATGGTCCCGTAGTAATCCTTGTATTTGTAGTACGGAGTGGCGCTGCCGGCCAGCATGCCCGGCCCCCAGAAGGTCGCCTGGTATCCCCCGGCGGCCCCGATGTGGCACGCCTCGCAGGAAAGCGTCCGGTGTTGCGAGGCAGCGTGGCTCTTCACGATCTCGGCGTGGCAGGAGGTACAGGTCGCCTGGCGCCTGACCATGCCATGGGGGAGGCTCGCGTCGTCGCGGGTCGAGGCATGGCAGTCCAGGCACCCCACCCCCTTGGTCCGGTGGATGTCGGGCGCCAGCCCCTCGGGAAAGGAGAAGGGCCCGGTCTCCGGAGGCGGCGTCTTGCGAAAGGCATGCATACCGCTGCGCGGGCTCTTCGGATCGGGGAGCGTGGGATAGTAATGGCAGTCCAGGCATCCCACATGACAGCCGTTGCAGGTCCGCTGGTTGAGATCCGACTGGGACTGGCTGAACGGCACTGCCGTGGCAGCGGCGATCCCCTTGTAGTTGGCGACCGACCAGACCCCGCAGTTGTGGGGACCCCGGGCAGGTTCGCTCCAGCTGACATACTGGCTCTGCTTGGCATTGCGTCCCATGGGAGTGGTGCGAAACTGGGCCACCTGCCCGCTATGACAGCGGCCGCAGGTCTTTTCCATGGTCGCGAAGTCCTGGGTGAGCGTCTCCGGCAGCTTGTCGTGGTAGAGGACGGTGTTGACCGTCGGATCGACCACCGGCCTGCCCTCCTTCATCACCTGAAACTTGAGCCGCTGTACCGGGCCGGCAGTCACCATGAGCGGCGCCTTGCGATCCGCCGGTTCGGCCACGAGCCCCTTCTTCCGTACCACCAGCAGCCGCTTCAGCCCCTGGTGCGCCTCGTCCTTTGCCGCAGCGTCGGGATTCCCCAGGTGGCAGTCGGGGCAGCCGGCCGGCATGCCGGTCTGACGCGCCACCTCGGCACTGGTCACGGCAAAGTGCGGATATCCCAATGCCTGTGCCACGGCGTCAGCTCCGGCACGAAAAAGGCCGCCCCGTTCACCACGGGACGGCCTTGGCCTGTCATATCCGGTCTGCTGCTGCCGCCTTTAGTTCTCGGTCAGCACCCGCTCGTCGTAGATCCCTTCGATCCGCTTCTTGTGGCCGAGTTCCACATCGGCAAAGACCTCCAGGGTCTTCTTCAGCTGCGGCTCTTCGGTCATCTCCGCTGCCGCCTTGTAGAGCTGATAGGCGTTCTCTTCCGCCTTTATGGCATACTGCAGGATCTCCACATAGGTCATGTCGGGCTTCAGCTCTATATCCACCAGGTATTTGCTGATCCCCATGTCGGAGATCTTGCTGGCGCGGTACTGTTCGGCCTTCGCCAGGTCCATCCGGCTGAAGACATCCTTGTGGCCCGCCTCCTCGGCGGCAAACTCCTCGAACATCTTGCGGGCGGAGATACTGGTCGTCTGCTCCGCTGCGCGCTTGTAGAGCCGGTAGGCGGTATCCTCCCGCTGCACGGCAAACTTGATCACGTCCTCAAGGGTAATGAACCCCATATCCCACCTCCTGAACTTCCCATACAATGTCATGGTCTGAATGTGATGCGGTGATGCCTTCTCCGCTGTCGTATCTTCTCAGGTTACCTCTTCGAAGCTCTCCGGACCGGCACCGCATTCGGGGCAGACCTCGGGGGGTTCGGGACCTTCGTGGATGTAATCGCAGATGATGCAACGCCATTTTTTCATTGATTCTTCCTCCTTGCTGGTGATGTGGCGGGTTGGCCCCCGTGCGCCCGGCATTCGGCACAGAGCCCCCGAAAGTGTATGGAATAGCCTGTTATGGCAAACCCCTGGCTGTTGATCTCCGGCACCGGCACCTGGCCATGCAGGGGGTCGTCCAGATCGGCGACCCTGCCGCAGCAGAGGCAGTGGACATGGCAATGCTCCCCCATCTCCGCATCGAAACGGACCGAACAGTCCGGGGTGTCGATCCGGCGGGCAACGCCGAGGCGACCCGGTAGACCGTGGTCCGGGAGACACCGGACAACCGGGGCTTCACCGCAGCGTAGAGCTGCTCGGCAGTCGGGTGGTCCGCCCGCCCGGCGAGCTCCTCCAGGATAACCCGCCGCTGCACGGTGAGCGGAAGTCCCTGTTCCCGGCACAAGAGCTCAAGGTCTTTCAGTTTGGGATTTGCACGACATCTCTCCCGATCCATGGGTTGCAACTTTATACCAGTTGGTACAGATTGTCAATCAGCCACGGCAAAAAAATATCGCCTCCCTTGACAGCACTAAGCAGCCGTGGTAGTTATCAAATGAGAACTTGTCATGTGATAACCTTCGGAGAAAATATGGAACAGCTCACACCGCGCCAACACCAGGTCCTGGAGATCGTCGGCCGCTTCATCGCCGATTACGGCTACCCGCCGAGCCTGCGGCACATCGCCGAGCAGCTCGGGGTCAACGGCACCCACGGCATCATGAAGCACCTGACCGCGCTGGAGAAGAAGGGGTATCTCCACCGCCAGGGGGGAAGCTCCCGGGGGATCGTCCTGGCCGGCCAGACCAGCCAGACCGTCAGCCTGCCGGTGGTCGGGACGGTCAGGGCCGGCCAGCCGCAGCCGGCCAGCGAAGATATCGAAGAATACTTCGCCATCGACCGTTCCCAGCAGAAATCGGGCGGCGCCTTCTTTCTCCGCGTCAGGGGAGATTCCATGATCAACGCCTGCATCACGGATGGCGACCTGGCGCTGATCCGCCCCCAGGCA
>JACRPV010000053.1:5111-6391 GCA_016223015.1 Geobacter sp.
GCCCTGGTCGACGGCGAGGCGACCCTCAAGCGCTTTTACCGGGAGCAGGGGCAGGTCCGGCTCCAGCCGGAAAACCCGAACCTGGAGCCGATCATCGTCCGCGAGGGGGAGGAGCTGCTCATCCTCGGCAAGGTCGTCGGCATCTACCGCCAGCTTGCATGAAGCACGAACCGGTCAAAGTCGCCGCCATCTTCGATCCCGCGGGTGTCCGCCCGGTCTGGTTCGCCCGTGGAGCGAGGAAATACGCGGTGGAACAGACCACCTACACCTGGCAGGACCGCCAGGGGGCGGAGACCCGGCTCCATTTCACCATCACCTCCGGCGGGGAGCTCTTCGAACTGACCTACCATACCGCCGGGCAGCGCTGGACCCTGGCCGCCATCGAGGGGTGAACCATGACGCAGCGCACCATCATGCACCTCGACATGAACGCCTTCTTCGCCTCGGTGGAGCAGCAGTCGAACCCGGAACTGCGCGGCAAGCCGATCGCGGTGATCGGTTCGGGACGGACGGTGGTCACCACCGCCTCCTACGAGGCCCGCGCCTTCGGCGTGAAAACCGGCATGAACACCTGGCAGGCGAGGCAGCAGTGCCCGCAGATCATCTTCGTTGTCGGCAACAACCGCAAGTACACCCACACCTCGACCCGGATCATGGAGATGCTGCGGGAGTATACCCCGCTGGTGGAGGTATTTTCCATCGACGATGCCATTCTCTATCTCACCGGCTACTTCGGCCTGTTCGGCAGCGCAGAGCGGATCGCGTATCTTTTGAAGGCGCGGATCAGGCAGCGCTTCGGCCTCACCTGCTCTATCGGCATTGCCCCCAACAAGCTCCTGGCCAAGCTCGCCTCGGAGATGAAAAAGCCGGACGGCCTGACGGTCATCGAGCCCGACAGGGTGCAGCAGGTGCTGGAACGGCTCCCGATCAGGGAGCTGTGCGGCATCTGCAGGAAGACCGAACGACAGTTGCACCTGCTGGGGATCCAGACCTGCGGCGAACTGAGCCGCTATCCGGTCGAGATCCTGCGGAAGAGATTCGGCATCGTCGGCGACCATCTGAGCCGGATGGGAAGAGGGTTCGACGACGCACCGGTGATCCCCTCGGAACAGGCCGGGGAGGTGAAATCGGTGGGGCACTCCATGACCCTGGAGCAGGACATCGAGGAACGGGACGAGATCCTCAAATTCCTCCTGCAACTGTCGGAGATGGTGGGAAGACGGGCGCGCCGCTACGGCGTACGGGGAAAGACCGTCACCCTCTCCATCCGATACGCCGAC
>JACRPV010000197.1 GCA_016223015.1 Geobacter sp.
AGGTCGGCCCCAGCCAGGGATCGGGCGGATAGGTGGTCATGCCGTGATAGGGCATGGGCTCCACCTGTTTGCCGGAACTGCGGCTGTAGTAAGAATCGATCTTGAGCACCGCGGTGCGCTCCATGCCGGTGTCGGGAGGATAAGCCGTGGGGAACGCAAGCGCCATCTCGTCGCCGTGGCGCATCAGCACCATCTTATCGTCCGAATTCAACAGCACCGGCAGCACATCCCCGTAGCGGGTGAAGGCGCCGTAGAAGTAAGCGATAGGAGCGTCGGGCAAATTGTCGTCATCGATAAAATAGGGATGGGTAAGGTCGGCTACCTCCATATTGGGCCGCCCGCCGTGATAAAGCTCGGCGGCGTTGAGGTCCACTTCGGTGACGATTAAATCCACCGGGGCGGAATCGTCCAGCCGCACCCGGTCGACCACCCAGCGGGCCGAAGTATAGAAGCCCAAGTTCAGGCGGATACGGTGGTCGGAACTCATAAAGAAACCGCTTAAATCCACCACCATCGTTTTTAAGTCGCCGGAGTTCATGCCCAGGTCGAGGACCTTTTCCCATTGACCTTGAGCGTTGACGAGTTCCACGTAAGGCTCAATGGGCGTAAGACCGGTGGTGCTTTGCGAGTAGGTTTTCTTACCCTTATACAGCGTCCAGCCGTCCAGAACCAATTTGGCGTATTCGGGATGGGCGATGGCCCCGAAATCGAAGACATAATATTCGGGAATGCCGATGTTGGCGGGAGCGGGGTTGGAATCCAACGCCAGCACTTTATCGAGGATATTGTTGCCCAATTGGTCGAAAGCGGCCAGCGGCGGGCGCACGTCTTTGATGGCATAAAGCTTAAACGGCCGGTCGAAGTTCCAGGTTAAGGTGTTCTCGGCGGTGGAGCTGACAATCTCGTAGCCCGCGGGGTGGTCCACCAAGAGCAGTTTGGTCTGGTCGATATAGTCGGCCTCGCTCAGCGCTTCGCGTATTTTCAAGTAGTAGAGATTGTCGGCGGCGGGGCGCAGGTTGTAGAGCACCAGATACTGCGGCCCGTAAAGCGGAATACTCGCATTCATGGGATGCCCGGCGGGATTGCCGATCATGCCCCGCTGGGCGTCGGTTTCATAGACGAATTTTTCCCCGTCCCAGACATAGATAAACGGACAGGAACTGGTGGGCACGGTGCATTCCACGTAGAAGGCGTCGAAGACCGACCAAACCGAATAGTAACTTCCGTTAGACGCCATCACCCGCCAATAGTAACTATAACCGGTATCCACCGTCAAATTCCAACTGGTCCCCGCCAGCCAGCCGCTGGCGGTATAAACGGTGGCGAATTCGGCATCCATACTCAACTCGGCGTAATACGCCGTCGCCCCGGCGCTGGTACTCCACTCCAGAGTGAGGGGGAACCAATAATCCGCGATGCTGCCGTCGGGCTCGGCGATGATTGCCGGCGACGGCGGCGCCGAGGGGTTGGAAACGGCGAAGCTGTCGGCCGCCGTCCAGGCGGAGACTAATGTAGGATGGTCGGCGTCGCGCGCCTGCACCCGCCAGTAATAGCGGGCGGGGGCGCTTACGCTAACCGTCCAACTGGTGCCGCTCTGCCACCCGGAGGTGTAGTTGATATTGACGAAGTTGGTAAAGTCGTCGATTTGCACCTGGTATTGCACCGCGTTGCCGTCGGGGTCGACCACCGCATTCCATTGTAAAGTGACGGTCACCGAGCCGCCCGGCTCAGCTATATCGGGTTCGTCGATTAACTCCGGCGCCGTCGGGGAATTGGAGGAAAG
>JACRPV010000177.1 GCA_016223015.1 Geobacter sp.
ATCACCAGTCCATGCCGTGCGTAGGCTGTCATATCCGCGTGCCTCACGGCGGCAAGGTCTCAAGGCTGATGAATGCTACCAACAGCGCCTCCCCGCTTACAATCCTGCCTGCAAGGTATGCGCCTGACGGCAACGGCGGCGGCACGGTTTACCTGAGAAAATTCACTAAAGCTGCAAACGCAGGCAGCTACAGCAAGTCCAACTGCTATTCCACAAACGGCAGTTGCAACGACCACAACAGCTCCGGCAACGGCACGGAATCGTGGTAGGATAATGAGTGTTCCCTCCCCATCAAGGGGGATGGGGCCTATCAGGGTTCGCAAGCCCTTGCGGGATTTTCCGCATGTTCAGCGCGATATTTCAAACACAATAACAGGTAACGGCGTAGGAAAAAACATTAACTGATTAACTTTTAAGGAAATTTGTCCTAATTAAATTTGGGCATAGTTATTGCATTCTGCTTTAAGGATTCACCTTACTCTAATATTTCAGCTGTCCCGAAAGAAGAAAAAAGACGTATAAGTATGCCGAGAATTGTTATTGCAGCAATATTTGTGTTTCTTGCGGCTTTTAAAGCTTATGCGCTCGATTTCCCTCATTATGACGTAAACAGCATCAGTTGCGACTCCTGCCATTTTATCTACGGCGGTGAAACCCAGTTGCTGCCGTCCTGGACGGCGCACGCGCCGCAGGACATCGACGACACGCAGTTCAACACCCTCTGCTGGAGCTGTCACAACGACATAGACGCTCCGTTTGTGAGGACGCACTCCAGCCTGAACATCGACAACGGCTACGGAAACTGGACTATGGAATGCCGCGTCTGTCACAACCCTCACCAGCAGAAGCAGTTCAGGACTTACGGCAGCGCGAGCTACCTATATTCAGGCGCTTCAACGTCGGTTACTTCAACTGCAATTACGAAGACCGGAGCGGGCTGGGCAGAAAACCAGTGGGAGGGAAAGATTGTCGTTGGAAACATTTCCAGGCCGGACTACAATTACCTGATCTCGTCCA
>JACRPV010000178.1:0-854 GCA_016223015.1 Geobacter sp.
CCCTCCTTGAGGAACTCGGGGTTGGAGACCACGTCGAATTCCAGCGGCAGCCCCCGCGCGTCCAGCTCCTGCTGCAGGGCCGCGCGCACCTTGTCGGCGGTCCCGACCGGCACTGTCGACTTGTCGACCACGATCTTGTAGCTCTCCATGTGGCGGCCGATGTCGCGGGCAACCGCCTGAACGTACTGGAGATCGGCAGAACCGTCCTCGCCTGGCGGCGTTCCCACGGCAATGAAATTGATCAGCGAACTCTTCACGGCCAGGGGGATGTCGGTGGTGAAGGAGAGCCTCCCTTCGGCCTGGTTGCGCAGCACCAGCTCCTTGAGCCCCGGCTCGTAGATCGGCATCACGCCCTGCTTGAGGCTTTCGATCTTGGCCTGGTCCACATCGACGGTAATGACCGTGTTGCCGCTCTCGGCAAAGCAGGCAGCCGCCACCAGACCGACGTAACCGGCGCCAAAAACGCTGATTTTCATGAAAACCTCCGGGTTAATTTCGATAAACGGTTATTTATAGCATAACAGATGCTGCAGATACCACTCTTTTCAGGCAAGCCCCGCCGCGGCCAGTCGATTCGCCAGCCGCGCAAACTCCTCCAGGGAAAGGGTTTCCCCCCGGCGGACCGGGTCGATGGCGCACGATTCCAGAAGCTCGCGCAAGCCCTCATCGGTGGGGACGAACGCGCCCCCCTTCAGGCAGTTCCAGAGCGTCTTGCGGCGCTGCCCGAACGAGGCCTTCACCACCCGGCGGAACAGCGCCTCGTCCGAGAGAGGGAAGCGGGGCGCCTCCAGCGGCACAAAGGAGAGCACCATGGAGTCGACCTTGGGTGGCGGGAAGAAGGCGCCGGGACGGAC
>JACRPV010000178.1:866-5683 GCA_016223015.1 Geobacter sp.
CACCGTGAAGAACATGAGGAAGAGGACCGACAGGATGCCGTACTCCTTGCCGCCGGGCGTGGCCAAAAGCCGTTCCCCCACCTCGCGCTGCAGCATCAGCACCATCCGGGAAAACAGCCGTCGTTCGTCGAGAAACTTGAAGAGCACCTGGGACGAGATGTTGTAGGGAAGGTTGGCCGCCACCTTCCACGTCCCGCCCCCTCTTTCGGCAAAGAGGGCGGCCACGTCGAGGCGCAGGATATCGGACTGGAGCACCTCCACCGACGGCCGGTCCGCGAATTCCGTGGTCAGAAGCGGCACCAACTGGCGGTCGAGCTCCACCGCCAGGACCGCGGCGGCCTGCTTCGCCAGGAGCCGGGTGAGCGCGCCCCGGCCCGGACCGACCTCCAGGACGCGATCATCGGGAGAGAGGTCGACCGCAGCCACGATCCGCCCCAATATCCCCTGGTCCACGAGGAAATTCTGGCCAAGGGCCTTTTTCGGCCGGGGAAGCTTCACAGCCCTGCCGCTGCCAGCTCGCGGGTTATCCGGTCGAGGGGCCAGGAGGGGAGGGCATCCAGGTCGCGGCCGCCGGCCAGGCCGCGGCTGAGGTAGTAATCGCCCGGCACTGCCACCATGGCCGCGTTATCGGCACAGAGCGCCGGCCTGGGGATATGGAGAGCAACCCCCCTCTGCCC
This sequence comes from Geobacter sp., assembly GCA_016223015.1. Taxonomy (GTDB): domain Bacteria; phylum Desulfobacterota; class Desulfuromonadia; order Geobacterales; family DSM-12255; genus Geoanaerobacter. Next base: position 1,544 of record JACRPV010000178.1, read on the forward strand.
GGCCAGGCGCTCCATGGCACCGCGCAGGCCACTGTTGCAGGCGACACCGCCGGCAACCACCAGGCGCTGGATGCCGGTCTGCTCCAGTGCCAGGGCGGTCTTCCCCACCAGCACGTCGCAGACTGCGGCCTGGAACGAGGCGCACAGGTCGTTCAGCTCTTGGCCGCTCTTCGCCTCCGGGTTCTTCTGCAGCCAGGTAAGCACGGAGGTCTTCAGACCGCTGAAGCTGAAATTGCAGCTACCGTCATGGAGGAGCGGCCGGGGAAAGCGGATGGCAGCGGGATCGCCTGAGGATGCAAGCCCGTCGATCACCGCACCGCCGGGATAGGGAAGCCCCACCAGCTTCGCCACCTTGTCGAAGGCCTCGCCAGCGGCATCGTCCTGGGTCTGGCCCAGTGTCGCATAGGAACCGATGCCGTCCACCCGGTAGAGATGGGTGTGGCCGCCGGAGACCGCCAGGGCGAGATAGGGGAACGCCACCTCCTGTTCCAGGAACGGGGCCAGCAGATGGGACTCGATGTGGTTGACCCCGGCCACCGGGATACCCCGGCCGACAGCGATACCGCGGGCAGCGGCGATCCCCACCAGGAGCGCCCCGACCAGGCCGGGCCCACGGGTAACCGCCACCCCCTGGATGGCGTCGATACCGACGCCGGCGCTCTTCAGCGCCTCCTCCACCACCGGAACGATACTCTCAAGGTGCTTGCGGGAAGCGATCTCCGGCACCACGCCGCCGTACTCGGCATGCACCTGCACCTGGGAAGCGACGATGCTGGAAAGGATGGTGCGGCCGTCGCGCACCACCGCTGCCGCGGTCTCGTCGCAGGATGTCTCGATTGCCAATACGAGCATGCTTTCACTCTCACGTCGAAATAGTTCGGGGCGCATAAACACGCCCCGAGACCACTACCCGGAAACGGTTCTTTTTCGCCCTGGCGGTGTCAATCTTCGGGATTCCTTGTGCGGCGTAGCGTGGCTCAAGCCTCCGCGCAATCCCTTGATTTCCTTGCCAGGACAAAAAATCCCTCGTTTCTGATCTGGAAACCGGCAGTACCTCATCCGGTGTTTCCGGATGAACACTACCAGCGTCAGCAGGAACGCGATTTTTGTTCGAGATCAAGGCTGTCGAGCGATCCGGCGGAGGCGTGGTACCCTCAGGGCATAAACATCGCCACGCCGCACAACGGATCGCGAAGACTTACGCAGATATCGGACAAAGGGCGCGTTCCTAGAGCAAGTTGGCGGCTAATTCTGCCAGCGCCGACCGCTCCCCCTTATTCATGGTTATATGCCCCGAGATCGTCTGCTCCTTGAAGCGCTCCACCACGTAGGTCAGGCCGTTGCTGGAGGCGTCAACGTAGGGGTTGTCGATCTGGTACGGGTCGCCGGTGAGGACGATCTTGGTCCCCTCCCCTGCCCGGGTGATGATGGTCTTGATCTCGTGCGGGGTGAGGTTCTGGGCCTCGTCGACGATCATGTACTGGTTCGGGATGGAACGGCCCCGGATATAGGTGAGCGGCTCGATGTCCAGGATGCCCATGGCCATCAGCTCCTTGTATCCCTTGCTGTGGCGCTTCTCCGCCTCGTGGCCGGACAGGAGCAGTTCCACGTTGTCGAAGATCGGCTGCATCCAGGGGGTGAGCTTCTCCTCGATGTCGCCTGGGAGGAAACCGAGATCGCGCCCCATGGGAAAGACCGGCCGGGAGACCAGCAGCCGGTTGTAGACATTCTCCTCGGCCACCTTGTGCAGGCCGGCGGCAATGGCCAGGAGGGTCTTGCCGGTGCCCGCCTTCCCCACCAGGGTGACCAGCTTGATATTGTCGTCCAGGAGCGCATCGAGGGCGAAGAACTGTTCGCGGTTGCGCGGCTGGATGCTCCAGACCCCGTCCTTGCCGATCTTGCGGATCGGTATCAGGCGGCTCTGGGCGGAATCGTAACGGCAGATGGCGCTGTGGGACGGGTTCACCTGGTCCTTGAGGGTGACGTACTCGTTGGGGAGCATCTCCAAGTCGGTATCCGAGAAACCCTGGCCGTGCAGCCGGTCGATGACCACCGGCTCCACCTCGATCTCGCTGAAACCCGGATAGAGCTCCTCGATGTCGACCTTGTCCGATTCGTAGTCCTCGGCCTTGAGCCCCAGGGCATCGGCCTTGATCCGGAGGTTGGTATCCTTGGTGACCAGGATGACAGGGCCGCGCTTGTCCTTTTCCTGGAAATCCACGGCCACGGCCAGGATGCGGTTGTCGCCCCGGTCCTCGCGCAGCTCCGGTGGCAGGCGCTTCATCACCTTCTCTTCGTAGATCTCCACCCGGAGCAGGCCGCCTGTCTCAAGCCGCACCCCGGCCGACAGAGAGCCGACCTTGCGCAACTGGTCGAGCAGCCGCGAGATGTGCCGGGCGTTGCGGCCGGTCTCGTTCATGTCCTTCTTGAACCGGTCGATCTCCTCGATCACCGTGATCGGGATGATGATGTCGTTTTCCTGGAACTTGGAAAGAGCCTGGGGGTCGTAGAGGAGGACGTTCGTATCGAGTATGAATGTCTTCATGATTTCGGTTCCCGTGTTCTTGTCATTTTTCAACATAGGTGGTCTTGAGTTCCTTTCCCTTTGACACAATCTTGACGAAATAGGCCTTCTTGTTTTTATCCACCCCCTCCACCACCACCTCTCCCTCCTGGTTGATGACGGCCAGGATGCTGTCGGGCGATTCCTTGATGGTGAAAAGGGAGAATATGTTGGTTTTGAACAGGTCCTGACGGGTAAAGGGACGTTCGGGCGGCAGCGAACAGCCGGCAACCAGTATCATGAGCAGCAGACCTGCCACGCATCTCAGACGTTGCATATCCTCCCCCTGGTGATGCTCCGAAGAGCGGTGATGAAGGTATCGATTTCCGCGTCAGTGGTAAAATAGCCGGGGCTCGCCCTGACCGTGCCCGCGGGAAAGGTACCGATGGTCCGATGGGCGGCAGGAGCGCAGTGCAGGCCGGTACGGACCGCAATATCATGCTCCTGGTCGAGGAGGAACCCCACGTGGCCGGGGTCCATGCCGTCCACGGTAAACGAGACCACGCTCCCCCTGGGTTTCAGCGGTTCGGGTCCGCAGAGCCGGACTGACGGCATCTCCTGCAGCCCGGCACAGAGCCGGTTCACCAGGCGCTCCTCGTGGCGGGCAATCGCGGCAACCCCTGTCGAAGCGACAAACAAAACGCCGGCAAGAAGCCCTGCGATGGCCGGGGTATTGATGGTGCCGCTCTCGAAGCGCTCCGGCAGGTCTGCGGGCTGGTCCTCCCCGGTGGAAGCGGTGCCGGTCCCCCCCACCATGAGCGGGTCGAGGTCGATCCCGTCGGCAATATAGAGGAACCCGGTCCCTGGCGGGCCGTAGAGCCCTTTGTGGCCCGGTGCCGCCAGGAGGTCTATGGACATGGCGCCCACGTCGATCGGGATGCAGCCGACGCTCTGGGCCGCATCCACCAGCATCAGCGCCCCGCGCTTGCGGGCCAGTGCGCCAATCTCCGCAACCGGCTGGATCGTGCCGGTCACGTTCGAACAGTGGGACAGGGCCACCAGCCTGGTCGGCACAGCCAGTGCCGCGGCGATTTCCGCGCTGTCGACCATGCCGGTCCGGTCGGCAGGGACGAAGACGACCTCCACCCCCCGCCGTGCCGCCAGATGGAGGGGGCGGGCCAGGGAGTTGTGCTCCATGGTGGTGGTAACCACGCGATCGCCCGGCTTGAGCAGTCCCAAAACGGCCAGGTTGAGCGCCTCAGTGGCATTCTGCGTAAAGACGATCCGGCTTGAATCGGGGATGGCGAACAGATCGGCCAGTGCCTCCCGCGCCTCCAGGACCAGCCGGGCCGCCGCGAGGCCGCGACGGTGACTGCCACGGCCGGGGCTGACACCGACATCCCGCAGTGCATGCTCTACTGCGGTATAGACCGCTTCTGGCTTGGGGAATGAGGTGGCTGCGTTATCCAGGTAGATCGACATTGCTCAAACAGTATCATGCACCCCTACCCTTGGCAACCGCTTTCAGGTCAGAAACCGAACTGGGGACGCAGGGTAAGGGGAGGCTGATAGAGGACCCCGCCGCCAGCACCGCCCGAGATGCGAATCCGCTCGGGTATGCGGCTCGGCTCCGTCTC
>JACRPV010000169.1 GCA_016223015.1 Geobacter sp.
GCCGGCACGCCGCCATTCAGGGTCGGCGGCGCCCTGGTCGAGCCGCTTGCACCTCTGGTTACCTTCCGGGATGCAGCCCTGGCAGCTCCGCTCGATGGGGAGATCAACGACGAGTCGCTGGTCTTTCGGCTCTCACTGGACCGGTTTGCCATCCTCTTTACCGGCGACAGCGGCTTTGTCACCGAGGCCCGGCTGTTGCGCGACCCTCGGAGGCTTGCCTGCACGGTCCTCAAGGCGGCGCACCACGGCAGCCGTTATTCCAGCTCGATCCCTTTCATTAAGGCCGCACATCCCCGCTTTGCCCTCATTTCGGCCGGTTACAACAACAGCTTCCATCTTCCCTCCGCGATTACCCTTGCCGACCTGCAGAAGCTCGGTGCCGCTGTCTACCGGACGGATCTGGACGGCACCATTGAGCTGGATGTAGACCGGCAGAGCGGGGGAGTGGCAGTCAGAAAACTGACACGAATGATTGACAGCCCTTAAATATGTCTGATAATGTTTGATGATTGGTCGTTACGGGGTGGCAACCGTCGGAGGTTGGATGGAACGGATACTGATAGTCGAGGATGACCTGTTTTTCCGCGAGGTGTTCTCCGATCTCCTCAAGGAGGAGGGGTACGAGGTCGAGTCGGCTGCCACGGCCGATGAGGCGTTCGATCTTTTGCACCGGCTCGACTATCATCTCGTGGTGGTGGACCTGGTACTGGAGGACGACAGCGGTCTCGACGTGCTGGAAAAGGTCAAGCAGATCGATCCCGCCATCGAAGTGATCATCGTGACCGGCCATGCCAACATCGAGACCGCCATCTATGCCCTCAAGCACGGCGCCCGCGATTACCTGGTCAAGCCGATCAACCATGACGAGTTCAAGCATACGGTATCGCTCTGCATCGAGCAGCGCCGGCTTCTCGACGAGAACCTGGAGCTGAAGGGGCTGGTGAACCTCTACCAGGTGAGCCAGAGCATTGCCAACTGCCTGGAACAGGACCGGCTCTACACCCTGGTGGTCGACTCCCTCGCCAAGGAACTGGGGGTCAGCCGCTCCATCGGGTACTTCTTCGAGGAGTGTCTCTATGCCATCCGCGAGCTGCGCGGATTTTCCGAAGAGGCCGGAAACCGTCTCGGTGAATGGATCATGGGGCAGTTTCGTCCCACCGAAGAGAAAACCGGCAGTTTCATGCTCCTGAACAACATCCTCGGCGATGCGCCGCAGCATCTGGCCGAGAGTGGTGAGCTGAGCGACGTGCGCGACGCCCTGGTTCTGCTGGTACGGAGCCGTGGGCAGGTGCACGGGGTTGTAATCCTCTGCAACGATTCGGGGTCCGATCTGCCCGAGGCCATCAACTACAAGAACCTTACCTTCCTCCTTGACCAGTCCTCGCTCGCCTTTGAAAACGCCGCCCGCTATGCCTCTGCCCGCAACCTCATCAACGTGGACGAGCTGACCGGCCTGTTTAATTACCGCTACCTGGAAGTTTCCATGGACCGCGAGGTCAAGCGGGCCGAGCGTTACGGCACCAACCTGTCGGTGATCTTCCTCGATATCGACCAGTTCAAGGAGATCAACGATACCTATGGCCATCTCATCGGCAGCAAGGTGCTGAAAGAGGTCGGCAAGCTCCTCAAGGCGTCGGTGCGGGAGATCGATACCGTGATCCGCTACGGGGGTGACGAGTACACTGTCCTGTTGGTGGAGACCGGCCTGGAGACGGCGGCAGGTGTTGCCGAACGTATCCGCCGCTCCAGCCTCGGCTATGCCTGCTACCCGGAAGACACCAAGTCCAAGGTCGAACTGATCGAACTGGCCGACCAGGCCATGTACCGCGGCAAGGCGAGCGGGAGAAACGTGGTCTTCTCCGTCGCCAAAACCAGAAAATAGCCCCTCCCGACATGGGCGCACCGCACCGATCCGGGTGCCGGGCGTTCTCCGTTACGCAAATCCTTGCATCCTGAGCAGTTTTTTCGTATGTATCTGTATGTCCTCCGTCGGCAATCGGATGGACGTCATCTGTCATCGTCACGGAACAAAGGAGAAACAACCGTTGGCCATCACCGCAATCAAGGGTTTCAATGACATCCTCCCCGGCGAAGTGGAAAAGTGGCAGTATATCGAGGCCACTGCCCGCCGGGTTTTCGAGCTTTATGGCTTCAGCGAGATCAGGATTCCGATCATGGAGAAGACCGAGCTGTTTGCCCGTTCCATTGGCGACACCACCGATATCGTGGAAAAGGAGATGTACTCCTTTGTCGACAAGGGGGAGAACAGGGTGACACTGCGGCCCGAGGGGACCGCCAGCGTCATGCGCGCCTTTGTCGAGCACAAGCTCTATGCCCAGGACCCGGTTGCCAGGCTCTACTACATGGGGCCGATGTTCCGCTACGAGCGGCCGCAGAAGGGGCGCTACCGCCAGTTTCACCAGATCGGCGCCGAGGTGACCGGCGTGACCAGCCCACTGGTGGACGCCCAGGTGCTGACCATGCTCTGCCATTTCTTTGCCGAGCTGGGGCTCACCGAGCCGCGGCTGGAGATCAACTCCCTCGGCTGCCCCGACTGCCGTCCCGCCTATCGCACGGCCCTGCAGGAGTTTCTGCGGGCGCGGCTCGACCGGCTCTGCGACGACTGCCGGCGGCGCATTGAGACCAATCCGCTCAGGGCGCTGGACTGTAAGGCCACCGGCTGTAAGGAGGCCACCATGGATGCCCCGTCGGTGCTGGACAGCCTGTGCACCGCCTGCGACGACCATTTTGCCCGGACCAGGAGCGCCCTGGAGCAGACCGGCACCGGCTATGCCATCAATCCCCGCATGGTGCGCGGTCTGGATTACTACACCCGCACCACCTTCGAGCTGGTCACCGGTCTGCTCGGCGCCCAGTCGGCAGTGGCTGCCGGCGGCCGCTACGACGGCCTGATCTCCGAGATCGGCGGTCCCGCCATTCCCGGCATCGGTTTTGCCATGGGGGTGGAGCGGGTCGCCCTGCTCCTTTCCGAGCGCGATTTCTCCCGTCGACCCGACCTGTTCGTCGCCGCCCTGGGGGACGAGGCCCGCGACGCTGCCTTCAGCCTCATGAGCGGCCTTCAGCGGAAGGGGGTGAGCGTTGAGTTCGACTACGAGGGGAAGAGCCTGAAAAGCCAGCTCCGCCGTGCCGACAAGTGCAATGCCCGTTTCACCCTCATCATCGGCGGTGACGAACTGGCTGCCAAGAGCTGCCCCCTCATGGAGATGGATGCGGGCATCCAGGAGCCGGTGGCGCTCTCGGTGGAAGCACTCTGTCTGAGAATACGCCCATAGAACCCTGTGAATAGCCGTTTCACAGACCGGCATCGCCTTTTTGGCGGTGCCGGTCTTTTTTCAGCAACAGGATCCTGCCGGTCATGCAGTTTTCGCTCAGATTGGAATTGACAAAATCTCACAGAAATTGTATACAGTA
>JACRPV010000170.1 GCA_016223015.1 Geobacter sp.
CATGAGAAAATCACGGACCATGACCAGAAAGAGGCCCGATATCAGAAGAACCAGCGCAATCAGTACCCATCGGTTCAGGCCTTGATGCTGCATCTGCGCCTCCATGGAGAGTGATGTTCGGCCATCGGTTTCAAGTTGGACTTCAACCTTGTTTAGCGGCGTTCCCCAGGGATGTCAACATGCGCGGCGTCTACACTGCGGCTCCGTCTTGTTGACTTGACCGCACTATACGGAGTATGCATGAAAATCATTTAATTTTATCGGCGTCACCCTTAAGCTCCAACTTGATCTAAGGTTTTTTCGTTTATCATCCACAATGTAAGGAGGGTACGATGAAACGGTTTTCATGTGTTTGCAGCCTGATATTTGTCCTCAGCCTGTTCGTCGCCGGCAATTGCATGGCAGAAACTATCGAGCTCGGGATTTCTCTGCCCCTGACCGGTTCGCAAGCCAAGTTCGGCGAGATCCAGAAAAACTCATACCAAATCGCCGTGGAAGAGATCAACGCCAAGGGCGGCGTCAAGGGCAAGTCGATTGCGCTGCGTTTTGAGGATTCCCAAGCCAAGCCCGAGGTTGCGCGCGCCATTGTCGAAAAGCTCATCGATGTTTCCAAGCAGCCGGTGATCATCGGCGAGTACACCTCCAGTTGCGCCAAGGCCGTGGCCGCCGTGGCCGAAGAACGCAAGACGCCCTACATCGTGGTCGCCAGTGCCGCGGACGACATTACCCAGCAGAACTACAAGTATGTTTTCCGGGTGAATCCATCCAGCGCCTACTATGCTTCGGGCCTGATGAGTTATTTAGGTCAGGTGGTCAAACCGCAGACCATGGCGATCCTGTATGAAAGCTCGGACTTCGGCACCTCGGGCGCCGATGAGATGAGCAAAGCGGCCGCCGCGGCCGGTTATAAGGTGTTGCTCAAGGAGAAATACGAGAAGGGCGCGGTGGATTTCAAGCCGATCCTCACCCAGGTCAAGGCCGCTCGACCGGATGTCCTCTATATGGTTTCCTATGTCATGGATGCCTCCCTCTTGATGAAACAGATCAAAGAGCTGCGCATCGACGCCAAACTTTTTGCCGGCGGCGCCGCGGGATTTGCCATTCCGGAATTCATCACCAACGCCAAGGACGCCGCGGAGTATGTGGTCACCGCAACCCTGTGGAGCCCGCAGGCCAAGTATCCAGGCGCCAAGGAGTTCGCGGACAAATACAAGGCCAAGTTCGGTGATTATCCCTCCTACCATGGTGCCCTGGCTTACTCCGCGACGTACGTTCTGGCGGATGCCATGGGCCGCGCCAAGTCCATGGGCAGCGACGACATCCGCGATGCGCTCAAGTCCACCTCCATGAACACCGCCTTCGGCCCGGTAAAATTCCAGGACAAGGATGGTTACCAGAACCAGAACTTCGTGGATACTTTAGTGATGCAGGTAATCAAAGGCCAACACGAAACCATCTGGCCCGAATCCTTTTCCAGCGCCAAGTATATCTACCCGGTTCCGGCGTGGAAGAATCGCAAGTAGAGCCTCTGGGGGCGGGACCGAACGGGAATTCTCGGCCGGCTCGGTCCCTGGACTGAACTCGGAACAAGCGATCGGCAGCCATTGCGGGATCGAAATATTTCAAGGGGGAGTCGTCGTGGTTCTGGTGGAAGTCTTTCTGCAGACACTCATTGCCGGCGTGCTGCTCGGTGGGCTCTATGCCCTCATCGGCATCGGCATGACCCTCATCATGGGTGTCATGAAGATCATCAATCTCGCCCATGGCGAGCTCATGATGATCTCCATGTACATCGCCTTCTGGATGTATACGCTTTTTGGCCTCGATCCCTATCTGTCCACCTTCATCGCGGTTCCGCTGCTCTTCTTCCTGGGGATCGGGCTCCAGAAGTTCCTCATCAACCCGGTGCTCAAGGTGGATTCGATCCTGCCGGAGAACCAGGTGATTCTCACGGTCGGCATCGGCATGGTGTTGGCCAACCTGGCCACGATTTTCTTCAAATCCGACTACCGCTCCACACCCGTCGACTATGCAACGGATGCTTTCTATCTGTCGGACCTCTGGCAGAACGCGCCGATAGAGCTGTCCGTCTCCGTGCCCTGGAGCGTATCCTTTCTCTGCGCCCTGGCGATCACCCTGGCGTTGTGGTTTTTCCTGGCGCGCACCGATACGGGCAAATCGATTCGTGCCACGGCCCAGGATCATGATGCCGCCATGTTGATGTGCGTCAATGTCAAACGAATGCGGGTAGTGACTTTCGGTCTGGGTTAGGCGCTGGTCGGCGCGGCTGGGTGTCTCTTCATCCCGCTTTACTACCTTTACCCGGCCTTGGGCGGCCAGTTCACCCTGATCGCCTTTGTCATCACCATCCTGGGCGGATTGGGCTCCACCGTCGGTGCCATCATCGGTGGTTTGATCCTGGGCGTTTTCGAGTCCATGACCGCCACCTACGTCGGCATGGGGTGGGCCCCGGTCGGCCGCTTTTTGA
>JACRPV010000171.1 GCA_016223015.1 Geobacter sp.
TATCCGGCGTTTTTCCGGCAAGACCGTGGTCATCAAGTACGGCGGCCATGCCATGGCCGACGAAGCGCTCAAGGAATCCTTCGCCCTCGACGTCATCCTGCTCAAATCCCTGGGGATCAACGCGGTCATCGTCCATGGCGGCGGGCCGCAGATCAACGAGACCCTGAAGCGGTACGGCATTGTCTCCGAATTCGTGCGCGGCATGCGCGTCACCGACGCCCAGACCATGGCCGTGGTGGAAATGGTGCTGGTCGGCCAGGTGAACAAGGAGGTCGTCGGCTACCTGAACCAGCATGGCGGCCGCGCCGTGGGGCTTTCCGGCAAAGACGGCACCCTGCTCCTCTGCGAGAAGATGCTCCAGGAGGTGAAGGGGGAGGACGGCACGACCGAGATGGTCGACATCGGCTACGTCGGCAACGTGGTGAAGGTCAACCAGGAGCTGATCCAGACCCTGGAGCACGGGAAGTTCATCCCGGTGATCGCTCCGGTCGGGGTCGGTGCGGCTGGCGAGAGCTACAACATCAATGCCGACCTGGTGGCGGGCCGGGTAGCCGGGGCGCTGAAGGCGGAAAAGCTGATCCTGCTCACCGACGTGGAAGGGGTGAAGGACAACCGGGGGAGCCTGCTCTCCAGCATCGAGCTGGACGACGTGCCGAACCTCATCGACAGCGGTGTCATCACCGGCGGCATGATCCCCAAGGTCAGCTGCTGCGTCGACGCGCTGAACGAGGGGGTCAAGAAGGCCCACATCATCGATGGCCGGGTATTGCATGCAGTGCTGCTGGAGATATTCACCGATGTCGGCGTCGGTACGGAGATACGGAAATGAACGGAGCCCAGTGGATTGAAAAATCCGACAAGTACATCATGAAGACCTACGGCCGGTATCCGATCGTTCCGGTGCGGGGAGAAGGTTCCATCCTCTGGGATGCCGATGGCAAGCGCTACCTGGACTTCCTGGCCGGCGTTGCGGTGAACAGCCTGGGGCACTGCCATCCCGCCGTGGTAAAGGCGCTGCAGGAGCAGGCCGCAACCCTGATCCACTGCTCCAACTACTACCAGATCCCGAACCAGATCGAGCTGGCCGAACTCCTCTGCACCCACTCCTTTGCCGACAAGGCATTTTTCTGCAACAGCGGCGCCGAGGCCAACGAGGCCGCCATCAAGCTCGCCCGCAAATACAGCCGGGACACCTTTGGCAACCCGGAGCGCTACGGGATCATCACCGCCACCGACTCGTTCCACGGCCGGACCATGGCAACGGTCTCCGCCACCGGCCAGGCAAAGGTGCAGAAATTCTTCGACCCCCTGCTCCACGGCTTCCAGCATGTGCCGTTCAACGATGCGGCTGCCCTGGCGAGCGCCGTCACCGACACCACCTGCGCCGTGATGCTCGAGCCGATCCAGGGCGAAGGGGGGGTCAACGTTCCCGACTCCGGCTACTTCCAGACGGTGCGGGAGATCTGCGACCGCAACAACCTGCTCCTGATCTTCGACGAGGTGCAGGTCGGCATGGGGAGGACCGGCAAGCTGTTCGCCTACGAACATTTCGGCGTCACCCCCGACATCATGACACTGGCCAAGGCACTGGCCGGCGGAGCCCCTATCGGCACGATGCTGGCGCGGGACGAGGTCGCCGCCGCCTTCACCCCCGGCACCCACGGTTCCACCTTCGGCGGCAACCCACTGGTGACGGCCGCCGGCATCGCCGCTGTCAGGACGATCCTTCAAGACGGCCTGCTCAACCGGGCCGAAGAGATGGGCGAATACCTCCTGGGCGAACTGGAAGGGCTCAAGAAGCGCTTCTCCGTCATCACCGACATCAGGGGTATCGGCCTGATGATCGGCATGGGGCTCACCGTGCCGGGAGCCGACATCGTCGCGAAAGGGCACGAACGGGGTCTGCTCCTCAACGTGACCCACGACAGCGTGCTCCGTTTCGTCCCGCCGCTGGTGGTGACCAAGCAGGAGGTCGACGAGATGATCAGCATCCTGGCAGGGATCTTCGAGGAGCTGTAATCGCGGTTTTCCCGTAGGGGCGGCCCGGTGTGACCGCCCGGAAAAAGGGCAACCACACGGGGTTGCCCCTACGAAGGGTACATATAATGAAAAAAGATTTTCTGGCCTTGAACGATTTTTCCAAAGCGGAACTGGACGCGCTCTTCGCCCTCACGGCCGAGCTGAAGGCCAAACAGAAGCAGGGGATCGAGCACCACCTCCTGAAAGGGAAGAACGTGGCGCTCATCTTCGAGAAGTCCTCCACCCGGACCAGGGTCTCCTTCGAGGTGGGGGTCTACCAGCTCGGCGCCCACCCGCTCTTCATCTCCTCCGGCACTTCCCAGATGGGGCGCGGCGAGCCGATCAAGGATACGGCCCGGGTCATGTCCCGCTACTGCGACGGTGTAATGATCCGCACCTTCGGCCAGGAGATCGTGGAGGAGTTCGCCCGCTATGCCTCTGTGCCGGTCATCAACGGACTGACCGACCTGTTCCACCCCTGCCAGATCATGGCCGACCTCTTCACCGTCATCGAGCAGAAGGGGCGCTATGACGGGCTCGTCTACGCCTGGGTCGGCGACGGCAACAACATGGCCAACACCTGGATCGAGGCAGCGGCACTGCTCGGTTTCGAGCTGCGGCTGGCCTGCCCCACGGGGTACGAGCCGGACGCCGGGGTTCTCGCCTGGGCACGCGGCAAGGGGGCGAAGCTGGTCCTCACCACCGACCCCCGCGAGGCCGTGGCCGGTGCCGACGTGCTCAACACCGACGTCTGGGCCAGCATGGGGCAGGAGGCGGAGCAACAGGAGCGGGCCAAGGCATTTGCCGGCTACTGCCTGGACGATGCCCTGGTCGGCCTGGCCAGGCCCGACTGCCTGGTTCTCCACTGCCTCCCTGCCCACCGCAACGAGGAGATCACCGACTCGGTCATCGAAGGCCCCCGCTCGGTGGTCTGGGACGAGGCGGAAAACCGGCTGCATGTGCAGAAGGCGATCATGGCAACTTTGATGAAATAGTGAGCGCCGCTTTTGCGCCAGCTCGGCGTTGCCCTTCAAGAACTCCTTGTGCGACGTGGCGCTGCCACGCCTCCGCGGGTTCTTTCGGACGCCTTGATCTGACACAAAATCGACGCTCACATGACGGTCAGTCATAAAACATAAGGAGAGCAAAATGGCCAAGAAAGATGTGAAAAAGATCGTCCTCGCCTATTCCGGCGGACTGGACACCTCCATCATCCTCAAGTGGCTGAAGAACGAGTACGGCTGCGAGGTTATCGCCTTTTCCGCCGACCTGGGCCAGGGTGACGCACTCGCCCCCATCCGCGACAAGGCCCTGGCCACCGGCGCCGACAAGGTCTATATCGACGACCTGAAAGAGGAGTTAGTCCGGGACTTCGTCTACCCCATGTTCCGGGCCAATGCCATCTACGAAGGGCACTACCTGCTCGGCACCTCCATCGCCCGGCCGCTGATCGCCAAGCGGCAGATGGAGATCGCCGCCATCGAGGGGGCCGACGCGGTTTCCCACGGCGCCACCGGCAAGGGGAACGACCAGGTCCGCTTCGAGCTCGCCTACTATCACTACAATCCGGCCATCACGGTCGTCGCACCCTGGCGCGACTGGAAGCTGAACAGCCGCCAGGCCCTGGTAAACTACGCCAAGAAGAACGGCATCCCGATCCCGGTCACCAAGAAGCGCCCCTGGTCCTCTGACCGCAACATCCTCCACATCTCCTTCGAGGGGGGCATCCTGGAGGATACCTGGGCCGAGCCGCCCGAGAACATGTTCGTCCTGACCAAGTCCCCGGAAAAGGCGCCCAACAAGCCCCAGTTCGTGGAGATCGAATTCAGGAACGGCAACGCCGTTGCCGTGGACGGCGAGAAGATGTCCCCGGCCCAGCTCCTGGCGCACCTCAACTACATCGGCGGCGAGCACGGCATCGGCCGGGTCGATCTCCTGGAGAACCGCTCCGTGGGTATGAAGTCCCGCGGCGTCTACGAGACCCCCGGCGGCACCATCCTGCGCGAAGCCCACTCGGCGGTGGAGCAGATCACCATGGACCGCGAGGTAATGCGGATCCGCGACTCCCTGATCCCCGAATATGCCCGCCAGGTCTATTCCGGCTACTGGTTCTCCCCGGAGCGGGAGATGCTCCAGGTCCTCATCGACGACTCCCAGAAGTGCGTCAACGGCGTGGCCCGGCTCAAGCTCTACAAGGGGCACTGCCGCACCGTCGGCCGCAAGTCCGAGACCAACTCCCTCTTCAACCTCGATTTCGCCACCTTCGAGAAGGACCAGGTCTTCAACCAGGCCGACGCCACCGGCTTCATCAAGATCAACTCCCTGCGGCTCCGGATCCGGGCGCTGATGCAGGCCAACCAGAAGAAATAAGTGCGCAGGTTGAACCCCAAAAGACTTCCATCAAGGCAGATTTGGAAGTTATCTCTTGTATAAAAAGGGGTGCGGCAACGCGCCCCTTTTTTTAAACATGCGTTATTGCACCATTTGATTGAAGTTGTGAAATTTCTTCACACGTAGGTAGTCGACGTTATCCCAAATGGGTATTAACTTACCGAGATAAGGACGCAATTAAAGAAACCAATAAAAACTAAAGAAAACTAAAAGAAACCATTAGCGATCCCTGGGAATGTCTTTTAATTTCAGCATGTTCTTATTGTTTTTCATGCTTAGCACTAGTTAAATAACCAATTGCACGTAGCTGGGCGTTTTATTGGGTAGTAACGGAGACAGAAGATAGACATGGTCCACGAATGCCGACAGACACGGCCATTTTGACGGAAGAGTTGCATGATACTCTGCCACCCGCTATTATGCATCTTTCCCGACCACGATACGGTGCCAAAATGAGCCATGTCGTTGTGAACCCATAACCATGCCCAAACCGACCTTCAAAAAAGACCATATCGTCACTTCGGTAGTTGCGGTGATCCTCAACGACGACGGCGAGGTCCTTCTTACCAAGCGGAGCGTCCCACCCTTCCAGGGTGAATGGGTCATGCCCGGCGGCAAGATCGACCTGGGTGAGCCGATCATTGCGGCGCTCCAGCGCGAGGTGATGGAGGAGGTGGGGCTGCGGGTGGAGGTGGAAGACCTGCTGGATGTCTTCGAGCATGTCACGCCGGGTGAGGACAACTACCATTTCATCATCCTCTACTATCTCTGCCGCCCCCTCTACTGCGACATCAACTTCAATCCCGACGAGGTCGAAGAGGCCCGCTGGCTGACCAAAGAGGTGCTGGCCGACTACAAGATGCCGGACGGCACCAGGTTCATTCTCGGCAAGCTCTTTCCCCAGCATCGCCGACTCGACGACAGGTGATACGTTATGGTGCAGATCATCGACAAGAAGGTCAACCTGGAGTATCCCCTCGGCCATCACCTGCACTGCCTGATCGCCCAGATCCCCAACCGGCTGCAGCGGGTTGAAAACGGCTTCGTCATCACCGATCCCGAGGAGAAATGGAATCAGGTCAAGGTCATCCTCGACCTGATCTCCGACGGCGAAGGAAACCTGAAAAAACTCCATTTCCTCATGCTGCCGGAAACCTCCATCACCTTTGCCCGCTTCGATGACCTGCTCAACGCCATCGACCAAGGCTTCAGGCCGAACACGGTCACCATGTTCGGCATCGAGCACGTCCCGCTCAAGGTCTACCGCGAGCTCCTGGAACGCTTCCGGGAGGACAATGTCGAGGCCATCGAATGCGTCGACCGGGACATCTCGTCGGGCGACGTCCTGGAGATGCCGGTCAACTGGTGCTGCATAGCGGTCAAGGAGGCCAGCGGCAAACTGCGGGTCTTCCTGGAGGCGAAATCACACCCCTTCCATGGCGAGGAGTTCCTGGACAAGCATCACGACCTCTACCGGGGCAGGCACTTCTATCTCTTCCGCGCCCGCCCCTCCTGCTTCAACTTCATGGCCCTGATCTGCCTCGACTACCTCTACCGCGACATCTATGCCTCCAACATCAAGCAGATCATCGACCACGCCAACCAGCTCTTCTTCAGCACCCGGCAGGGGCTGGATACCCTCTTCGTCATCCAGTGCAACCCGAAGCCCGAACACGCATCCTACCGGGAGGTGATCTCCGGCTTCTACGGCGAATACCTGGAAGACTTCCCCGGCGTCCGGGAGACCGTCTCCGTCTTCGGCAATGCCTCGGACGAGACCATGCTCGAAGGAGAGCGGCCGGTACCGGGCCATGGCCATTCCTATGTGGTCATCAACCGCCATCACCGGCTGGCAAAGATCAGCAGCAGGGAGTTCCGCACCGACGACTTCAGCGGCGCCCCGGTCTGCCGGCTCCGTTTCGGCAGCGAAACCCGGCTTTACTACTTCAACCTGTCGCTGCACCACGAGATCGACCCCCGCACCTCGCGGGTGCCGCTGAAGGTCCACAGCATCATGCGCTGGACAGAGGACGGCAGATGGGAAAAACTCCCCGGCGAGGAACTCGCCGCAGAAACCACTCACGCATCGCAGAAGGAGCTTTCATCATGAGCAAGGACAAACTCTGGGGGGGGCGCTTCACCCAGCCGACCGACAAGTTCGTTGAAGTATTCACCGCCTCCATCGACTTTGACAAGCGCCTGTACCACCAGGACATCCGCGGCTCCATCGCCCATGCCACCATGCTCGGCAAGCAGGGGATCATCCCCATGGAGGATGTGCTCGCCATCGAAAAGGGGCTTCAGGAGATCCTCCTGCAGATCGAGGCCGGCACCTTCGACTTCTCCATCTCCCTGGAAGACATCCACATGAATATCGAGTCCAGGCTCTCCGCGAAGATCGGCGAGGCCGGGAAACGGCTCCATACCGGCCGCTCGCGCAACGACCAGGTGGCGCTGGACATCCGTCTCTACCTGCGGGACGAGATCGTGGCGATCACCGCCTACCTCGACCTCCTGATCGACGCCCTGATCTGCCAGGCCGAGGCAAACCTTGACGTCATGATGCCGGGCTACACCCACCTCCAGACTGCCCAGCCGATCCTCTTTTCGCACCACCTGCTCGCCTACGTGGAGATGTTCAAGCGGGACAAGGGGCGGCTGGACGACTGCCTCAAGCGGGTCAATGTCCTGCCGCTGGGGGCAGGCGCCCTGGCCGGAACCACCTTTCCCATCGACCGGGAGCACGTGGCGGAACTCCTCGATTTCCCCGAGGTCAGCCGCAACTCCCTCGATTCGGTCTCCGACCGGGATTTCGCCCTTGAGTTCCTCTCCGCCGGCTCGATCATCATGATGCACCTCTCCCGCTTCTCCGAGGAGCTGGTCCTCTGGTCCACCAGCGAATTCAAGTTCGTCGAGCTCTCCGACGCCTTCTGCACCGGCTCCTCCATCATGCCCCAGAAGAAGAACCCGGACGTGCCGGAACTGGTGCGGGGGAAGACCGGCCGGGTCTACGGCAACCTGATGGCGCTCCTGACGGTGATGAAGGGGCTGCCGCTGGCCTACAACAAGGATATGCAGGAAGACAAGGAGCCGCTCTTCGACACCATCGATACGGTCAAGGGGAGCCTGAAGATCTTTGCCGACATGATCCGTGAGATGCGGGTAAATGCGCCGAACATGCGGGCAGCAGCGGCCAAGGGGTTCTCCACCGCCACCGACGTGGCGGACTACCTGGTCCGCAAGGGGCTGCCGTTCCGCGATGCCCACGAGGTGGTGGGGCGTACCGTGCAGTACTGCGTGGAAAACGAGATGGAGCTGAAGGAGCTGTCGCTGGCGGAATGGCAGCTCTTTTCCGGCCGGTTCGAGGCGGACATCTTCGACTGCATCACCCTGGAGGCGAGCGTCAATGCCCGCAAGGCAACCGGTGGCACTGCCGAGGAGCGGGTGAGAGCCGAGATCGAGCGACTGAAGGCGGGGAAATGAGACGGCTTCTCGGCCTCGCCCTGCTGCTGCTCCTTGTTGCCGCCTGCGGCCGCAAGGGTGCGCTGATGGCTCCGGAAGGGCTGGTACCGGCACGGGTGACCGATCTGCTGGCGTTGCAGCGTGCGGATGCCCTGCAGCTCTCCTGGACGCTCCCCGGCCGGCAGGAGGGGGGCGGCAAGCTGACCGACCTGGCGGGGTTCCGTATCGTGCGGCACGAGGTGCTCCCACCGGCGCAGGAGTGCACCGAATGCCCCGATGCCTGGAAACTCTTGAAAAATGTGGATCTGGAATACCTGCAAGGGGTGGAGCGCGTAGGAGACCGGCTCTTTCTCATCGACGGCACGGCGAAGCCGGGGACTGCCTACCAGTACCGGATTACGGCCGTCAACCGCGACGGTGACGCGGGCCTCGTCTCGGCGCCGGTCAGCTTTCGCGTGCAGCCGCCGCTACCGCAGCCCCGTCTGACGGTAGTCCCCTCCCCCACCGCCATCCGGCTGGTCTGCGACGCCGGCAGCCTGCCCCAAGGGAAAAGCCCCGCAGGCTTCACCTTCTACCGCAGCCGCAAGGGAGAGCGGCTTCCCCTCACCCCACTTACCGGCGCGATGCTTGCCACCCCAAGCCACGATGACTCCGGCCTCACGCGGGGTGAAACATACCTCTATGCCGCCGGGGTCGTGGTCAGGAACGACGGGGAGCTCCAGGAGAGCCCGCTGTCGGTGCCGGTCGAGGCAGCACTGGCACTGCCAGACTAAACAGGTTGTTCAAAAGCAGTCAGATCGTCGCACCCGCAGAAAGCCCCGCGGAGGCGTAGCAGCGCTACGCCGCACAAGGCGGCTTTCGAGGACGGCGGCGAGATGGCTGTTTTTCAACACCCTGCTACGAAAGCGGCAGCGTGACCCGGAACAGGGTCCCGGCAGCGCAGGAACTCTCCACCGCGATATCCCCGCCATGGTCCTTGATGATGCCGTAGGAAACCGACAGCCCCAGGCCCGTGCCGTCGGCGCGGGTGGTGAAAAACGGGTTGAAGATCTGTCCCATCTGCTCTGCGGCGATGCCGGCCCCGGTATCGGCCACGGTCACCTCGCACATCCCCTCTGCCGGCATGGCGCGGCTGGAGACCGTCAGAATCCCCCCCTGCGGCATGGCCTGAATGGCATTGAGCACCAGGTTGGTGAAGACCTGCCGCAACTGGTCCGCATCGGCATCGATCTCCAGGTAGCCCGAACGGTACTGCTTCTCCACGGTGATCCCGGTCAGCGGGATCTGGTGCCACACCTGGCCGACGATCTCGTCCAGGATGCCGTTGATCGCCGCCCGGCCTAGCACCTTGTGTTCCCGACGGGCGAAACGTAGCAGGTTGGCGACGATCCGCTCCACCCTCCCCACCTGCCGGGTGATGATCCCGATCTCTTCCTGCGAAGGGGATGACTCGGGCAAGGCGGTCTGGAGCAATTCCGCATTCCCCCGGATGATGGCCAGCGGGTTGTTGATCTCGTGGGCCACGCCGGCGGCAAGTTCGCCGATGGCCGCGAGCTTTTCGACCCGGAGCAGCTCCTGCTGCGTCTGGATGAGCTGTCGGTTCTTTTCCTCCAGCTCGGCCGTGCGGAGCTGCACCTTGTGCTCCAGGTCGCGGTTCAGCCCCCGGATCTCCTCCTCCTGCAGGGTAAGCGCCGCCGACATCCGGTTGAACTCCTCACCCAGGTCGCCGATCTCGTCATTGCTGTCGCTCTCGATCCGCACGTCACGCTCCCCGGCAGCCACCCGCCGGGCCAGCGACTCCAGCTCCTTGATGGGGCGGGCAAGCCGGGAGCTGGCAACCCTGGAAACAAAGATCCCCATCAACGACCCGAGCATGAGAACTCCCCCGACCAGCAGGCTCATGGTGAACCTGAGCCTGGTGTACGGTTTTTCCAGCATGCCGACATAGAGGGCGCCAACCGGGGCTCCCTCCAGCGAGATGATCGGTTCATAGGCGCTGAAGTACCAGTCGTTCACCACGAAGGCCCGGCCGACCCATTTCTCCTTCATCAGCACGACCTTGTCGTAGACCTCTTCAGACAGCTTGGTGCCGATGGCCCGACGGTTCTCCGTATCCATGATGTTGGTGGCGATGCGCAGGTCGTTGAGAAAGATGGTGGCGCCCCCCACGTCCTTTCCCTCGTGCTTGACCCCTTCGTAGACCACCTTCTTGATCCTGTCCACCAGGTCGTTGTTGTTGTTCAGGAGCACGCCGCCGTACAACGCCCCGACCACGGTCCCCGACCGGTCGCGGATGGGGGCCGACGCCATCAGCAGCATGCCGGCGTCTTCCACGGCGGCACGGAGCGGCGTGGCATGGGGAGTCAGCACCGCCGCCACCTTTGCCTGCCCGGCCAGGTCATCACCCTCCATGGCGAGCTGCTGCGCCGAAAAGACCGCAGTCCCGGCAGTCAGTTCCCCGACCAGTGCCCGCTTCACCAGGAAGTCCCTGGAGCGGTCGTCGCCGTAGACCTCAGGGTTGCGGGCGCGGAACAGAACGGTTCCGGCGGCATCGACCGCCGTAATGACATGCAGTTGCTCGCTCTTCAGGAGCGGCACGAGGATCTCGGCTATCTCCCGCCGGCTTTTACCGCTTAAGGCTTCAGCCGTGTAGGAGGCACCGGCGGTAAACTTGACCACGTCGCGGACATGATCGATCTCGTTCAGGTAGATCTCCCGGGCGGCATTGAGGTCGTTGCGCACCTTTTCCTGGGCCTGGCTGCCGATCCTGGCGATCAGGATGGAGAAACCCAACAGGCTGCAGATCAGGATGGCGATCAAAAGCGGCAGGAGGGTGGCAATGGTCAGTTTGACCCGGATGGGAAAGCGGCGGCGCGGCATCAGTCTCGGGGCTCCCCTCTGCTCATGCCGACTGCCGGGGCAGGATCAGGCCATACTCGGCAATCTTGCGGTCCAGGGTCTTGCGCGAGATGCCGAGCAGCTCGGCAGAGCGGCTCTTGTGATACTGGTTAGCCTCCAGCACCTGCCGGATATGCTCGCGCTCCAGCGCTTCAAGCGACACCGCACAGCTCTGTGCCGCAGGTTGCGGTGTTGCGGCCGCACTCCAGATCGGCAGTATCTCGGGGGTGATGCTGGTGCTGCGTGCCAGGATGACCGCCCGCTCCATGACGTTTTCCAGTTCACGGGCATTGCCCGGCCAGTGGTAGCCGACCAGCAGGCGAAGCGCCTCGTCGCTGATGCCGGCGATCTCCTTTTTCATGCGGGTGCAGAAGCGTGCCAGGAAGTGCCGTGCCAGCGGCTCGATATCCTCGGGCCGCTCGCGCAGCGGAGGAAGGTTGATGGTAATGACGTTGAGCCGGTAGAAAAAATCCTCGCGGAAACGCCCCTGCCTGATCTCCGCCTCCAGGTCCTTGTTGGTGGCGGCCACAAAGCGGATATCCACCGATTTGGGCCTGGTGCTCCCCACCGGGATGAATTCCCGTTCCTGGATGACCCGCAGGAGCTTGGCCTGCACGGTCAGGCTCATGTCCCCCACCTCGTCCAGAAAGAGGGTGCCGCCGTCCGCCTCCTCCAGCATCCCCTTCTGGGCCGCGAATGCCCCGGTGAAGGCACCGCGGACATGCCCGAACAGCTGGCTCTCCAGGAGGGTTTCGGTCAGAGCAGCGCAGTTGATGGAGAAAAACAGGCCCCTTCGGCGTGGGCTGTTCTGGTGGATGGTCGCGGCAATGAGCTCCTTGCCGGTTCCCGACTCCCCCAGGATCAGGATGTTGCTGTCGCTTGCCGCCACCTGCAGGGTCAGATCGTACACCTCCTGGAATTTCCGGCTGCGAAACACCATGGTGTCGGACTGTCCGCCATGCAGCTCCTCCCGCAGGTGCCGGTTTTCCTTGCGCAGATGCTCCCGCTCCAGCAGGTTGTCCAGCACCCCCAGGATCTTTTCCCTCGGAAAGGGCTTGGTAATGTAATCGTAGGCCCCCAGCTTGATCGCCTCCACTGCCGCGTCGATGGAGCCGTAGGCGGTCATGATGACCACCGGCAGATCGGGCCGCAGGATCTTTACCTGCCTGAACACCTCAATGCCGTCCATGTCGGGCATCCGCACGTCCTGCAGCAGCAGGTCGGCGCTGACCGCACTCTCCAGCCGCTGCAACAGGACTTTGCCGGACGTGAAGGTCTCCACGCCGAAACCCTGCCCTTCCAGCATCTTTTTCAGATAGCGGAGGATCTCCGTTTCGTCGTCGCATATCAGGATCTTCGGCTTCGCCATGGTCCCTCGCACCGTTTCCGGTCAATTTCAGGGGTGCAGCCCCTGCCGGGCGGTCTCCCCGCTTCGGGTTCTCCCCCTGATTCGTCCACCGTTCCCATACCTTACCGCACACATGGACAAAATGATACACAGCCGGACAAAACTACGCAAGCCGATAATCCCTCTCCGTTTTCACCGGAGTTGCCCCCCTGCAGCCGTACCAATAATTCCTGACAGTTAGAGCATTATAATAAAAAAGGAATCGTCCCGGCGTCTTGGCAAGGCAGTTGCTGTATACGAGGGCAGGCAGCAACGACAGTGCAGTATACATGCCTTCAATCAGGCTGAGAGCACCATACGGAAAGGGAGGATCATGAAGAAAGACGACGAATTTTTTTGCGCCGGTGTAACCCGCCGGGATTTCATCAAGACCTGCGTGACGGCAACCGCCATGATGGGCCTGCCGTTCGGCATGCATGCCAAGATTGCCGA
>JACRPV010000172.1 GCA_016223015.1 Geobacter sp.
GAAGGAGCTTTTCATCGATGAAAAGATTCCCCGCGACCTGCGCTGCAGAATCCCGCTGGTTTTCTCCGGAACGGACCTGTTCTGGGTTGCCGGCCTGCGGATGGCTGCTTCCGCTCGCCCCGCAACAGCCGATTCCCGGATTGCGCGGGTTGAGCTTCTTGATTTTGCATCCGATCCTGTTATCCTTGCCTAAATGCTTGTCAAGCCACAGCCGTTGTGATAATTTTCCACATTCTTTTAAATCCAGTATTCACGGTATTTCAGCTCACTAATCCTAGCTGCGCTGCATGAAATCGGGGGGTGCAATTGAACCAGTTTTACAAGAACCTCGCGCTCTGGTTGGTCATCAGTCTCATGATGATCCTGCTCTTCAACCTCTTCAACAAGCCGAAGCCGACCTCGGAGCGCCTTAACTACAGCGAGTTCATAACCGCTGTGGATACGGGGAAGGTCTCCTCGGTAACGATCCAGGGCAACGACATCATCGGCAAGTTCTCCGACGGCAAGGAGTTCAGAAGCTTCAAGCCGGGTGATGCCAACCTCACCACCATGCTGCTTGAGAAGAAGATTGCGGTCACTGCCCGGCCCGAAGAGGAGAAGGTTTCCTGGTTCTCCATCTTCATATCCTGGTTCCCGCTCATCCTGCTGGTAGGGGTCTGGATATTCTTCATGCGGCAGATGCAGGCGGGTGGCGGCAAGGCCATGTCATTTGGCAAGAGCCGCGCCAAACTGCTCACCGAGGCCCAGGGGAAGATCACCTTCGAGGATGTGGCAGGGATCGAAGAGGCGAAAGAGGAGCTGGAAGAGATCATCTCTTTCCTCAAGGACCCGAAGAAGTTCACCAAGCTTGGCGGGAGAATCCCCAAGGGGGTGCTCCTGATGGGACCTCCGGGTACCGGCAAGACTCTCTTGGCACGTGCGATCGCCGGTGAGGCGGGCGTACCGTTCTTCTCCATTTCCGGGTCGGATTTCGTGGAGATGTTTGTCGGCGTCGGCGCGAGCCGGGTCCGCGACCTGTTTGTCCAGGGTAAAAAGAGCGCTCCATGCATCATCTTCATCGACGAGATCGATGCCGTGGGACGGCATCGCGGTGCCGGCCTGGGTGGCGGCCATGACGAGCGGGAGCAGACACTCAACCAGCTCCTGGTCGAGATGGACGGCTTCGAATCCAATGAAGGGGTCATCCTTATTGCCGCAACCAACCGTCCCGACGTCCTTGATCCGGCGTTGCTCCGTCCCGGCCGTTTCGACCGTCAGGTCGTGGTGCCGCGACCCGATGTCAAGGGGCGGGAGATGATCCTCAAGGTTCACGCCAAGAAGGTGCCGCTATCACCGGAGGTCGACCTGGGGGTCATTGCCCGCGGGACGCCCGGCTTTTCTGGTGCCGATCTCTCCAACGTGGTGAACGAGGCTGCGCTTCTGGCTGCAAGAAAAAACAAGACCGTCGTGGAGATGATCGACTTCGACGATGCCAAGGACAAGGTTCTCATGGGGGTCGAGCGTCGGAGCATGGTCATCTCCGATGACGAAAAGAAGAATACCGCCTACCATGAGGCCGGTCATACCCTGGTCGCCAGGCTGATCCCCGGCACCGACCCGGTCCACAAGGTTTCCATCATCCCCCGCGGCCGCGCCCTCGGGGTGACCATGCAGTTGCCCATCGAGGACAAACACAGCTACACCAAGGAGTCCCTGCTCGATCGCATTGCCGTCCTGATGGGTGGACGTGCCGCAGAGGAGATCATCTTCAATTCCATGACCACCGGTGCCGGCAACGACATCGAGCGTGCAACGGAGATTGCCCGCAAGATGGTCTGCGAATGGGGCATGAGCGAAAAGATGGGGCCGCTGACCTTCGGCAAGCGCGAGGAAATGATCTTCCTGGGCCGCGAGATCGCCCAGCTCCAGGATTACAGCGAAAAGACGGCGCAGGACATCGATGCCGAGGTC
>JACRPV010000173.1 GCA_016223015.1 Geobacter sp.
CAAGCCTGTACAGGGCATGGAGAAGATGAAGTACGACATGTCCGGCGGCGCAGCCGTAATCGGCATCCTGCGCGCTGCGGCCACGCTGAAGCTCCCGGTAAACCTGGTCGGCATCGTGCCAGCAAGTGAGAACCTGCCTTCCGGCAGCGCGTACAAGCCGGGCGACGTCGTGCGCGCTATGAACGGGAAGACGATAGAGATTATCTCGACCGACGCCGAGGGGCGGATGGTCCTGGCCGACGCCCTCTGCTACTCGGAGCGGTACAAGCCGAGGGCTATAATTGACGTCGCCACCCTGACCGGCGGCTGCGTCGTCGCGCTCGGCGACCAGGCGATAGGGCTCATGGGCAACGACGCGGCGCTCAACTCCGCGATACTGGACGCGGGCAACAAGACCTTCGAGCGCGCGTGGGAGCTCCCGATGTGGGACGAGTTCCTGGAGCCGATGAAGGGTGACGTGTCCGACCTGCGTAACGCCGCAGGCCGCGAGGCTCAGACGATAACCGCGGGCAAGTTCCTGGAGGAGTTCGTGCCTAAGGGCGTCGCCTGGGCGCACCTGGACATCGCGGGCGTCGCCTGGGAGGAGAAGGGCATGGCCTACATCCCGAAGGGGGCGCGCGGGACGGGAGTAAGGCTTCTGCTGGAATACCTCATGGCGGGGGAGTAAGGCGTAAACACCACTGATTGTCATTCTGAGGCGCGGCCGAAGAATCCGCCTGTATATAAAAGTGTAGGGGCCGGCCATCGAGCCGGCCCCTATAATTCATGCCATTAACCGTGGCCTGCTACCCGGCCACCACAAGCCTTACCGCCTCGGCCTGGGCCTTGTAGCTGTCGCCAAGCCTGAAGCCCCTGCCGTTCAGGTGGGCCAAGGCCTCTTCCTTGGACTTGAAGATGCTCCAGCTCTTGTCCGAGAGCATCGCGACGGTGTGAGCCATCATCCTGGGTATCGAACGGGGTATGGCGCAGACGACCTCCACCACCCTCCCGGCTATCTCCCTGTCGAGTTTCTTGAACTCGGCCGCGTAATCGGAGTTGGCCGTGACCATGCCGGTCGCGTCATGGAAAAGGCAGACGGGGCCGCCGTTTCGGCCGATCAGACTCCTGATGTCGCCGCAGATGGACTTGCCGTTCTCCGCGTTGCCCTTCTCCGGGTGCCTTATGATGACAAGCGTCGTCCCTGATTCGAATTTCCCAGCCGTCGTGCCCATCGTCGTCTCCCCTTGCGATTAAACCCGAGTGATAATATCAGTATATCAAAGAAGCGGCGTCAGTATAATGGCTATGGGTATGGCGGTCAAGGGAAAATTGTGGATTATACGGGGCGCGGTAATAAAGAGTTGCGGGTAGGCAAGGCGCGGGGACCGCGGGCAAAAAAATCCCCGGGTGACTGTACGGCCTGTCCCACGGCGTAGACCCACCTAATCTTGGGGAGGGGGCGGGTCTGCTCGCCGCTTCGGGACCCCGGCCATCACATCCGGGGATTATCGTAATTGCTTGCCTTATCTTAAATATACACCGGCCAGCCCGGTTGTCAAGCCGGGGTTTATAGACGCCCAAACCCCCGGCACATCAAGGGTGTTCATCCCAGTACCCTCGCTATGTCCGGCACGGTGTCCGCGAACCAGTCCGGCCCGGCCTCAAGGAGCTTCTCCTTCGTCCCGTACCCGTACCCGACCGCGCATGACTTGATACCCGCCCCCTTCGCCGCGAGCACGTCGGCCGTCCCGTCGCCCACCATCACGGCGTCCCTGCCCGTGCTGCCTGTTTCCTCCATCGCACGGATAATCAGGCCCGGCTCGGGCTTCAGCGGCAGGCCCATCTTCCAGCCCTGGACGCTCATGAAGTAGCGGTCGAGGTCGAGGCCCCTGAGTATCAGCATCGTGTGGTCGTAGG
>JACRPV010000174.1 GCA_016223015.1 Geobacter sp.
AGATGCAGTTGGTCCTTTGCAGAAACCTGTTGATCTATTTCACACCGGCTCTAAAGGAGCGCGCTCTGAGTCTCTTTGACGGCAGCCTTCGCAGCGGGGGGTTCTTGTGCCTGGGCACAAAGGAGACCCTGTCTGGCCGCTGCATAGCCGGCGCCTATTCAGAAATCGCGCCGGGTACGCGCATATACAGGAAGAAGTATGTCTAGGGCAAACGACATACGATACCGCGCGATTGTGGCGGGTGTATCCATGGGTGGAGTCGAGGCGCTCAGGGTAATGTTCGGCGGTCTGCCTGGCGACTTCCCGTTGCCGCTGCTGGTGGTGCATCACACGGGCGTGGACCCCGGCAGCGAACTTGCAAGCATACTCGACGCCCGCTCCGCGATTCGTGTCAAGGAAGCGGACGATGAAGAGGTGATCCGTCCCGGCACGGCCTATCTTGCGCCGGCCAACTATCATCTGCTGGTCGAGAAGTCTGGGGCGCTGGCGCTCTCCGTGGACCCGCCAGTGAACTTTGCCCGGCCTTCCGTCGACGTGCTTTTCGAGTCCGCCGCCACCGCGTTTGGATCTCGTTTGATCGGCGTCATCCTGACGGGGGCCGGATCGGACGGAAGCAGGGGATTGAAAGCGGTACAGGACAAAGGCGGGGTCGCGATCGTCCAAGACCCGGCGGACGCGGAGGCCGATTCGATGCCGCGTGGCGCGCTGGCGGTGGTCACGGCTGACCATGTCCTTCCCTTAAAGAATATCTGCGGGCTTTTGTGCAGCCTGGCAGCAAGCGGCGCCGGCAAGACTGACGAGCGGCGTTGAGCATCAAGGAGCAATGAAGATGATCGAGACTGAAACGATACCGGTCCTGTTGGTTGATGACCGGCCCGAGAACCTGATCGCCCTGGAAGCGCTCCTGGAAGATTTGGGGCTGGACATGTTCAAGGCGTCATCCGGGGACGAAGCGCTGCGACTTTCGCTGAAGCATGATTTCGCGATTATTCTCCTGGACGTGCGTATGCCGGATATGGATGGATTCGAGACGGCCGAATTGCTGCGGGCGAATCCGAAGACGAGCCGCGTGCCAATCATATTCGTCACGGCGGCTATGAAAGACACAGAACACGAGTTCAAGGGGTATGAAGCCGGGGCGTTTGACTACCTGTTGAAACCGATAGAACCGACCATTCTTCGAAGCAAGGTACGAGTCTTTCGCGATCTGTATCAGCAGCGCCGCGGGCTGGAGAAGCGCGAGCAGCAGCTTGAAACGCTGGTCGAAGAGCGCACGGCCGAACTCAACAAGACCCTGGCGAGTCTGCGTGAGAGCGAACAGCGTTTTCGCGATCTTCTTGCGTCGGTCACTAGCTACATGTACACGGTCGTCATGGACGACGGCCGGGCCGCCTACACCACGTACGGCCCGGGCTGCCGGCCCCGACGGGCGCCTTCTGTCCTACGATGGCGTTATAACCGACATTACGGAACGCAAGCGCGCGGAAGCCGAAATACAAGCGCTCGCCAAGTTTCCCAGTGACAACCCAAACCCGGTACTGCGGATTACACGAGAAGGCGTGTTGCTCTATGCCAATGGGGCGAGCGCGGACATGCTTCAGTACTGGAATTGTTCCGAAGGCGAGCGAGTTCCGGAGTTTTGGCGCGCGATGATCCTGGAGGCGCTGGATTCCGGCATACCCCGAGAAGTGGAGGCGGTCTGCGAAAGGCGTGTGTTCGCATTGATGCTTGCTCCTATAGTGGAGAGCGGCTATGTGAATCTCTACGGGCGCGACATCACCGATCGCAAGCGCGCCGAGGAGGCGTTGCGGGAGTCGGAGCAGAAATACCGCCTGCTGGTGTCGAACGCGGGCGAGGCGATATTCGTTGTCCAGGACGGCGTAGTCACATTTCCCAACGCGAAAGCCCTGGAA
>JACRPV010000175.1 GCA_016223015.1 Geobacter sp.
CCACCCCGTCATGTTCGCGCAGGCCCAGGTCGGCAGGGTAGTTATCCTCGGCCCATTTGCGGTCGTAGTTGCGATAGCCGGTCTTGACCTGCAGGTTGACGGCATGGGTGATCTGGTTGGCGTAGGAGGCGTTGATCGTGGCATAATTATGCCTGAAGTCGCGGTTGGGCCGGCCGACATCGCCGGTATGCCGGGCATGATGGGCAAAGAGCGACAGCTTGTGGTCATCGCGGTCGAACAGATAGGTCAGCTTGGCGTACAGCTTTGTTTTCTGGTATTCGGGGTCCTTGACCATGTGCAGCCATGAATCGTCGATGCCGTAGCTGGTGTAATCGGACTGCTCATAGCCTGCCCCCAGAAAATAGTTCAGGTTTCCCTTGTTGTCCTGATGGTAGAGGCGGCCCTGGAAGGTGTTGTAGCTCCCCATCCCCGCCAGCAAGCGGGTAAGCGGGGTGTCGATCCTGTCCTTGAGGATGAAATTGGTAATGCCGGCGAGCGGGGTCTCGTTGCCGGCAAAATCCATGGTCAGGTAATTGGAATACATGACCGATGCCGGCCCCTTATGGACCTCGACCTGGCCGAAAGCCCACGGATCGAGGCTCATGGCGTCGGCAAAGGAGTCGATGGGGAGTCCGTCCAGCAGATAGCCGTTGTACTTCGGTCCGAGCCCGCCAAACGACCCCCAGTTGGCATCGTTGCGGGAGAGCGGATTGACGAACTGACCGGAGGTGTACCTGAGCAGTTCGGCAATGTTCCGGTTGTAGTCGGTCAACTGCTCGAACTCTTCCGGATAGAACAGCTCTATCTTCTGGGTAACCGTTTCCTGGGACTGGGCGATCTTGGTGTCGGTGATAACCACTTCGGACAGCTTATCAAGCGGCAGGTCATAAATGTCTCTCTCCAGTGACCACGCTGTACCACCGATGCAGATCGTCACCACGCCAGATGCCATCATGGATGCCATTTTGCAATTCAGGGTCATGATATATCCCTATCTCTCTCCCGATCAACTCTCTCGGATTGCCTCATCCAATAACCGTCGGAAGTGCTGTATCAGCACAGTGACAAGGCAGTCATACGGATTGTAATGCTCGTGTTGCACATGTAAATCACACACTAAGAAACCGTATCTGTTACACTGAAATGGAGTCAAAATACCGGTATGAAGTATTATACTAAACTTCCGGGTTATTTCCTGCTCGGCCATTCCAATTCTAAAACAATTCACAGAATACCACGGTAGAAGTATAAGC
>JACRPV010000176.1 GCA_016223015.1 Geobacter sp.
CCGTTGGTAAAGACGATCCTCTTGCGCCGGTCCTTCAGCTCCCTGACGAGCCTGCCCAGCACATCCTGGTTCTTGATCTTCGAGTCGCTGTCCAGGTGCCAGCGACCGATCTCGGCAATGATCTCTTCCGGTGCCACGGTGGAGGTCCCGACCTTCCCCACGGCGATGCCGGCGGCCGTGTTGGCCAAACGGGCAGCCTCGGCAACACCGAGGCCGCACCCCATCGCCACCCCGAGCATTGCCAGCACCGTATCGCCGGCGCCGGTCACGTCGAACACCTCGCGGGCAACAGTCGGGATATGGTCGGCCGTACCATCTGCCTGGAACAGCGACATCCCCTGTTCGCTCCTGGTCACCAGCAGCGCGTCAAGGGTGACCTCAGACAGGAGCCTGGCGGCTGCCCGGCAGAGGCTCTCCTCGTCGCGGATGGCGATCCCGGTCGCCGCTTCCGCTTCCTTGCGGTTCGGGGTCAGCACGGTTGCGCCGGAATACCTGCGGTAATCACTCCCCTTGGGATCGACCACCACCGGGATGCCGGCCGAATACCCGGCCGCGACAATTGCTGCAAGCACGTCGCGGGTGAGCACCCCCTTCAGGTAGTCGGAGACAAGGATCACGTCACAGTGAGGCACCTCGTCCCGGATGAACTCGATCAGGCGGGACTCACTCTCCCTGGCCACGGCATCCCTGGTTTCCCGGTCGATCCGGACGATCTGCTGGTTGGATGCCAGGACCCGGGTCTTCTTGCTGGTCTTGCGTTGATGGTCGACAAAGATGCCGGCAACATTGACCCCCCGCGACATGAAGGCCTCCAAGAGCAGCTGGCCGTTCTCGTCGTCGCCGATGACGCTGCAGGCCGATACCCGGCACCCCAGAGCCACCAGGTTGTTGACCACGTTCCCCGCACCGCCGAGACGGAGTTCCTCGCGCTGTACCTCCACCACCTGCACCGGCGCCTCCGGCGAGATGCGCTCCGCCTTGCCCCAGAGATATTCGTCAAGCATCAGGTCGCCGACCACCAGGGCGCGGATCTCCGGCGCCTTGGTGAACAACGATTCGATATCCTTGCGTTCCATGAAAGTTCTCCTCGCGGCAGCATGATCTCGTGATGCCCGGTTATGGTGTACCCCATGCTTTTGCCTGCGGTGGGCCGTTTGACGACGTTCTGCAGGGGGCGGTAATGCTGTTGCATGTCGAAATTCGCCGTGGTGAAATGATCCACGTGATGACCGAGATTCTGTGCAATGGAGAGCGCCTTCAGGAAGACCTCGGGCAACAGCACCGCACTTCCAACGTTCAGGTAAACGCCACCATCCCCGAGCTCGGCAACCACCGAGGTAAGGAGACGGAAGTCGTGGAAGGTCGCCGCCCCCAGGAGCGCCCCGTCCGCCGAGGGGTGCTGGTGGATGATATCGGTGCCGATAGCCACATGGACCGTCACCGGCACCTTCCGCTCGGCGCAGAGCGCCAGCAGGCTCCAGTGCCGGAACGGGTTCTGCTGCGCGTTGATGAAGCGGCCGACCGACTCGCCATAGCCGAGGCCGTCAGCCACCCCCTCCTTCAGCGCCCGATTGATATCGCGCCCCGTCTCTTCGGCCATGCCGAACAGCCCGGCATGCAGCACCGCCCCCACATCCTCGCTGGTGGCGCCGATGAGCGAAATCTCGTAATCGTGGATCGAACCGGCGCCGTTCAGGGCAAAGGCAGTGATCAGGTCGGCCTCCACGAGGCTGCGCAGCACCGGCTGCAGCCCGCACTTGATGACATGGGCGCCCATGGCCATGATCACCGGCTTCCCCTTTTCGCGCGCCGCTGCCATGGCATCGATGACCCCGCGCAACGACTGGCTGCCGAGCTGATCCGGCAACGCCGCCAGAAGCTCTCCCACTGTCATTCCAGCCCGGATCTCGCCGGCCTTGTGCTCGGCCATGACAACCTTGTTCTTCCGCTCGGACAGCGGGTAGGTAGTAACCCCGTCGAGATCGATGGGCCGGTAACGCATGGTTCATTCTCCCTTGTCAGTAATGCCCAGCAATGAGCGTGCTTCTCCCAACACCGCATCGGTCGGGATCTCCCGGATCGACAGGTCGCTCAGATCGGGCTTGCCGTAATTGGGTCTGCCGCCTGCCGTGATGACCCGGTTCCGCTCCGTGGCAACGATACAGCCGGCAGGCGTGGCACCGAAGAGGGTCAGCGACGGGACGTTCATGGCCCAGGCGATGTGGGTCGGTCCGGTGTCTCCGCCGATCACCAGGTCTGCCCGGCCGATGGCGGCCTTGAGCCGGTTGAGGGAAAGGCGCGGCAATACCCGGCTATTGGGAGCAGCCGCTGCTATCCGCCGGGCCGCGGCCTCCTCGCGGTCGTTGCCATGGCAGATCAGGATCGGCAGGCCAAGCAACCGGGCCACCTCGGCAAGCCTCTCCTCCGGATAGTCCTTGTAGGCAATGCTGGTGCCGGCGACCATGACGACGTTTCTGTCGCTCTGGTCGAAATACTGCGCCACTGCGGCGCGATCTTCGTCGGCAACGCCGAGAAACGGGGCGTGGCCGGCAAGCTCGGCGTCGTCGACCGCAAACCCGAGGGCAGCACCGGCCAGCCTGGCATAGCGGCGCACACCGATCACCTCGGCCGGCATGGCCACGGTCTCTCCATAGGCAAGGGTTGCCAGCGGCTCCTTGGCCACCCCCCGCCGGAAACCGACCACCCTGCCGCCGAGACGGCGGGCGACCAGCGCCGACTTGATCATGCCGTGCATGTCGATGACGCAGTCGAACGGCCCGAGTCCGCTGAGCTTGCCCAGTTCGTCCCGCAGCGCTGCCAGGGAAAAGTTCTTCTTCAGCCCTTTCAGGCCGAGCTTGACGATCCGCTGCAGATCGGGGCTGTGATCCAGGATGTCGGCGAACCTGCTGTCCGCCACCCAGGTGATCTCCGCGTCGGGGTAATGGCGCCGGATCAGCTGCAGCGACGCCGCGCAGAAGATGATGTCCCCCAGCGACGAGAGCCTGACAATGGCGATCTTCATGGGAGGAAGCCCTTCCGTGGCGACGCTGTGGTCACGGCATCTCCCGGATGACGGCGCAGACCCGCTCGACCGCTTCCGGCGCAAGGTGGGGCCCCATGGGAAGGCTCAACACCTCGTCGGCAATCCGCTCCGCCAGGGGGAAATCACCTTTCCCGTGCCCCAGGTCGACATACGCCTGCTGCAGATGGGGCGGGATCGGGTAATGGATGAGGGTACCGATCCCCGCCT
>JACRPV010000186.1 GCA_016223015.1 Geobacter sp.
CGCGTAGGCGGTGGTCAGTTCCAGCGGGGTGAGGCTCGACGAGCCAAGGGCAAGTGTCAGGTTGGCAGCGAGAGGAGAGGTGATCCCGAGTTTTTTGGCATACTCGATGGCTGTGTTGACGCCGATCTGCTCCAGGATCTTGACGCTCACCACGTTGATGGAGTTGGTCAGGGCCTCCCGCATGGTGACGTTGCCCCGATAGATGTTGTCATAGTTCTTCGGCTTCCACGCCTTGTCCTTGCCGCTTTCGTATTCGACCGGGGAGTCTTCGAAGATAGTTGCGGGGGTCATCCCCTTGTCGATTGCCGCAGCATAGATGATCGGCTTGAAAGCTGAGCCGGGGTTTCGTTTGGCCTGCATGGCGCGGTTGAACTGACTCTTCTTGAAATCGTAGCCGCCAACCAGGGCCTTGACGCCGCCGCTACGCGGATCGAGGGCGACCAGCGCAGCCTGTGCTTCCGGAGTCTGGTCAAGGGCAAAGACCGCGCCGGTCCGGTTCGCATCGGGCGTTACCACACTGACCTCGATGACTGCCCCGAGGGCGAGGGCTTTACCCTTTACTTCCGGCTTGCCATAGCTGTCCGCCAGATGCATCTTGCCGGCCCAGCCCATGTTGCGGCGGGAAATGCTCCCGGTCCGGTCGCCAACCCTGACAGTCAGGTCGCCGCGGGCCGTATCGATCTTTGTCACCACCCCCTGGTAGGTAGCGCTGGCCCTGAGCGTCGGACCGTCGATCCCGTCCTCGATCTGCTTGCAGAAGCCTTCCAACTCACCCTCGGCGAGGTATTTGAGCGCCCCGCGGAATCCCTGGCGCTTGTCCACCTCCTTGAGCCCGCGGGTGACCGCCTCGAACGCCGCCTTCTGCATCTCGGCATTCATGGTGGTGTAGATCTTGATCCCTTCCTTGTAGAGTCGGTCCTCGCCGTATTTCTCCTCAAGCTGTATCCTGATCTGTTCGAGGAAATAGGCTGACTGCTCGCTGTTGACCTTTTTCATCGGCTTGATGACAATGGGGGTATTCTTCGCGTGTTCGGCCTCGGCCGGGGTGATGTACCCCTCCTTGACCATCCGCTCCAGGACATAGGACTGCCGTTCCCTGGCACGGTCCATGTGCTTGATGGGCGAATAGGTATTGGGTGCCTTGGGGAGCCCCGCCAGCATGGCCATCTCAGCCAGGTTCAGGTTCTCCACGTCCTTGCCGAAATAGGTCTCGGCAGCCAACTGAACACCATAGGCCCCGGCCCCGAGATAGATCTGGTTCAGGTAGATGTAGAGGATCTCGTCCTTGGACAGCTTCTTCTCCATCCGGGTCGCCAGGATCGCCTCCTTGATCTTGCGGGAGAATTTCTTCTCCGGCGTCAGGAGCATGGATTTGGCGACCTGCTGGGTGATGGTCGAAGCGCCTTCCTTCTTGCGCATGGAGATGAGATTCTTTATGGCTGCCCTGACAATCCCGAAATAGTCGATCCCCTTGTGCTGGAAGAAATTGGCATCCTCTGCCGCCACAAAGGCCTGTATCAGCTTGCGGGGGATCTTGTCCACCGGCACGACGGTGCGGCGCTCCAGATAGAATTCACCGACCAGGCTGCCATCGTCGCCGATGACCTGGGAAACGATGGGTGGTTTGTAGTCGGCAAGCCGGTCAACCTTGGGAAGTTTGGCCAGCATGAAAAAGAACCATCCCGAAAGCCCGATGAAGCCTATGACGACGACAGCGGCAACGAACACCGCAGCCGTTCTGGTCAATCCCCAGCCCTGACGCCGGGCAACCCGCCGGTTGCTCTGCTGTTTGCCCTGATACATCTGCATCGCAGTACCTACCTCGCCCGCAGTAAATGGTGATGTCTGTGTGGCGGCTCATTATCGCAGATTACCCGGTGATTTCAAGCAGAATAAGTGTGCGGACTGCCCTCGCAGCCTCCGTTCTTCGGCTGCCGGCATGCAAAATTGCTTGCTTCCAATCGGACAAACGTACTACCTTTGTGCCCGGTATCTGAAACGGTCCAGTCGGGGAGCATCCCCCATGAAATCCCGTCCGCCGGCCCTTATCCCCATACCTCCCTCTGTCGGGGAGGATCTCGCCGGAGTGGTGACCCATGAAGCAGACCCTCATCGTATGCATGCTGGCTTTAAGCCTCTTTTTGTACGCCAGGACAGCCTCTGCCGCCGGGCAACTGGCCATCACGCCGTTCCAGACGTCCAACCGGAGCCCGCTGGTTCAGGCGTACGGAGTCCCGGCACCGGGAAGTGCCGATGTAATGGCTCCGCAGAAGACCGAAACACGGCTGTCACTGGACATCGCCAACAACTTCGCCACGAACGCCAATTCCCGGGAATCCATCACCCTTGATGGCGAAAGCTACCGGCTCTCTCTGGCACTGCGTTACGGATTCGGCCGGGACATGGAAGCGGGTATCGAAATCCCGTTCGTTGGCCAGGGGGGTGGCGTCTTTGACCGCTTCATCGAAGGATGGCACGATTTCTTCGGGCTCCCTGACGGCGGCCGTCCCGATGCCCCCCGCAACCGCCTTCTCTACCAGTATGAACGGGATGGCGTCGAGAGAATCAGGGTCGACGATTCGGGATTCGGCCTTGGCGATATCCGCTTCACCGGTGGATATCAGCTCTACGACGACGGGAAACCACACCCG
This sequence comes from Geobacter sp., assembly GCA_016223015.1. Lineage (GTDB taxonomy): Bacteria > Desulfobacterota > Desulfuromonadia > Geobacterales > DSM-12255 > Geoanaerobacter. The sequence continues at coordinate 2,652 of JACRPV010000186.1, forward strand.
CGTCTCGCGGCACTGCGTGCCAGCCTGAAGCTTCCCACCGGCCGGAGCAGTGAGCTCCATGGCAGCGGCAGCACCGATGCCGCACTCTGGCTCACTGCCAGCGACGACTATGGCCTCTCCATCGGCCACCTGACCCTGTTCGGCAGTGTCGGCAGCATGGCCATGACACATGGAGACGTCCTCCCGGACCAGCAGCGCTCCGTTGCCGGCTTCGGCACCCTGGGCGTCGGCTGGGCACCCAGCAATTGGATCGCTTTCCTTATGCAGCTCTCCGGTCATACCCCCCTGTACCAGGGGAGCGACCTTAAGGAACTGACCGCAAACACCCTGCAGCTCCACAGCGGCGGGACTATCCGCCTTCCCGGCGCCCTGCTCCTGGACATAGCGGTTTCCGAGGATATTGCCGTCGATACCGCCCCCGACGTGGCGCTGCACCTTTCACTACGCAGGCAGTTCTAAGCCACGGGGCGAGACGCAACCCGCAATCATACCCCAGACCCTGGCCTGCCTGCGACCATCCCGCAACCAGCATACAGACGATGCCCCACTATCCATGTTTTGCCGAATCGCTTCCTGACCCGGAAGGACTAAGACTTCCCCTTCCATGCGGGCAGACAACGAAAAAGGGCCGCGGCATCAACGCCGCGGCCCTTTTCGCACTTCTATGGTCTGCCAGGGTTACTTCTTGGCAGGCTTCTTCGCACCGGCAGCAGGCGACCCGGCAGGGGCAGGCTGCGACTTGAAGATGTTCAGATCGTGAGCGATGCTGTGGCAGTAACCGCATTTGGGGAACTTGGACAGCATGCCGGCAGGGTGCGGAGTACCGTGGCAGCTCTGGCACTGGGGAATCATCTTGTGCTTGGCCTGATGGCAGGCAACGCAGCTCAGGTTCTTGTGTTTAAAGGCGCTCTTCTGCAGCAGATCGAAGGCAGCCTTGTGGCAAGCGGCGCAGTCTTTCGACGGGGTCTGGTTGCTATAGGTAACAGCCGTCGGCATGTGGGCCTGGTGGCACTTCTTGCAGTCAGCCTGGGTCATGTCCTTGGAGTGAGGCTTGTGGCACTGCACGCACTCGGGGATCTTGCCATGGGTATCGTGGCAGAAGGAACAGGCGAGGGCCGTGTGCTTGCTCTTGTGCTCGCGCAGCTTGGCGATCTGCTGCGTGTGGCAGGTCAGGCAGGGGTCCGTGATGTTGCGGCCCATCTTGATGATGAGCGGTGTATGGGGATTGCTGTGGCAACCGTTACAGCCGGCAAGCTTGTAGTGCGGCTTCCCATCGTGGCACTGGCTGCAGAGCGGGATGATCTTTTTCACTGTGGGAGGATGGCCATTGTGGCAGTCCTGACAACCAACGGCAGTCTTGTGCTTGGCACCGTTGGCGGCTATGTCTGCCGGGGCCTTGGCATGGCACTTGGCGCAGTCATCGTTGGTCAGTTTCGGACCCTGTGTCGTAGCCTTGGGCGCAGGTGCCGCAGGGGCACCGGCCGCCATGGCCAGCCCCTGGAGTGCGATCAGGGCGAGTCCGGCTATCGCCGCTATCCATGCTCTGCTCATCTTGTTCCTCATGCTCTTCCTCCTAATGATTATGATGAGATACCACGTTGCTCGGCATAATGTGCGCGCAGATTCTGTCACGATTTATAGAGATAGTCAATGAGAATCTGGACAGATAGCTCATTGGGCATGGCAACTTCCACATATGCGGACATATCATCATTTAGACGTTACGGGATTACATCTTGACAGCTTTGGGCCTAACTGCTACTAAATCATTACATTTTTTCCATTACATTTCCGTAAGGAGGGACCGCCTATGCGCCATTTCATGAGACACTTTCCTTTCATGGTAGCCGTCCTGCTCATCGCCACTGCCGCTTGTGCCGCACCAACCTCTGCAGTATTCGATCTGGATCGGGAATTTTACCCCTACTACCCCTCACTGATAAAATGGAACAAATCGAAAGCCCCCTTCACCCCCCCGGAAACCTGCCGCGACTGCCACCCCAAGCAATACAAGGAGTGGACCGGATCGATGCACAGCCTTGCCTTCAAGGACCCTGTCTATCAAGGCGAACTGTATAAAGCGGTCAAGGCCGTCGGCCACGAGATATCACGGCAGTGCGAAGGCTGCCATTCACCGGCAGGCGTGGTCACGGGGGAAATCAAGGGGCCCGGCATCTCCGGCCTTTCCCCCATGGCGATCAGCGGCGTCTCCTGCGACATCTGCCATTCCGTAAGCGGGGTCACCCACTGGCAGACTCCCTCCCACGAACCGGAGAACGGCTCCTTCATCCTCACCCCCGGCGTGGACGGGAAAGAGGGGCCGACCCTCATCAAACGCGGTCCGTTCAAACTCGGCGACGGCTGCTTCTCTGCCAGGACTGCCACATGGTTGACCTCGAGACCTTTAAGCGGGTATCCGAAACGTTCTACAAACCGGGTCGCGGCGACTATCAGCACGTCTTCAACGGCGCCAACTACCTCCTCTATTTCCTGGCAGCCGGCGCAGAAACCAAGGCCGGCAATAAAGAAGAAGCGACAAATCTGATGAAGAAATACGAGATGGCGGTTGAGCGGCTGAAACTTGCCGCAGACCTGGAAATCTCCCCGATCTACCAGAATAAACGGCTGGCAGAGATCAAGGTCCGGGTCAAAAACGTGCGCGCCGGGCACAACCTCCCCACCTCGCTCACCAACGTCAGGCAGATGTGGCTGGAGATTACGGCCCGGGACGAAAAAGGGGCCATCGTCCTCCAGAGCGGTGCGGTCGGCAGCGACGGCAGTCTCCCGGAAAATACCCGCCTCTTCAACTCCGACGGCATGGGCAACGATTTCCATTTCTCCGTCGATCCCTGGGTGATTACCTCTTTCTCGCGTCATGACACCATCCCGCCGCGAGGCTATCACGACGTCTACTACGGCCTCCCCAGCCAGACCGCACAACGGATCACCCTCGAGGTGAAACTCCGCTATCGGCAGGCGGATCAAAAGGTTGCCGAGGCCCTTCTTGCCGCGGTGCCCAAGGATATCGACCTGGCGGCAATCTATGGCCTGACCGCCGTACCCCAGCTGCCGGTTGTCGACATGGTCGTGAAAAAGGTGGATCTGCCGATCGGGATGTAAGCCCCTTCCCGGCAGCACGTTCTCTCCCGCGCCAGATGTCAATCCAGGAGGGTCTGCCCAGGCAGGCCCTCCCCTTTCCATGCCGTTACCCTCAGCCCAGTCATTGGCTTTCTGTCGAAAAACCGCTATGATTGAAACTGCAGCCCCTTTTTGCACGGCAAGCCGGCAAAAACCCATCAATCGCTATTCCCTGCGGCACACCATGTGCCATCACCTGTAGAATGGCTTCACGTCAAACAATTTTCATGGAGAGACATATGGACCTGCACACGCAACTCAAGGCCCTCGGCCAAGGCACGACCAGATATCGTTACGACCAGCCCGATCCTTCACTCCTGGAGTCATTCCCCAGCCCGTTTGCCAACCCGGAACGGAATCCTGCCGGGGCGGTGGGGACCATCCACATCGAATGCCCGGAGTTCACCTGCCTCTGCCCCCTCACGGGCCAGCCCGACTTTGCCAAGATCGTCATCGACTACTGCCCCGACAAGTTCTGCGTCGAAAGCAAGAGCCTCAAACTCTACCTCGGTTCATTCCGGATGTTCGGCGAATTTCACGAAGCAGGTGTCAACCGGATCTGTAACGACCTGGTGAAACTCCTCGGGCCTCACTGGTTGACCGTCCGCGGCGAATTCACCCCCCGTGGCGGCATCCCGTTCTGGCCGACCGCAGAATACCGTCGCCCTTGAGCTTGCTTGCTATCGTGTC
>JACRPV010000185.1 GCA_016223015.1 Geobacter sp.
AGAGTCTTTGTCTCTCGTGGAGCTCCCGATGCGACGTTGCTCGAATACACAATAAACTGGTTTTCGGTTATGGAAACCGCTCGTGCTCTTTTCTGAAACAATGCCTCTGATCTAACTTTCATAAGGTCAGAAAAAAGCATTTTAGTCTGAGCTTCGATATTCGTTTTAGTGACATATGTATTGAATTGCAGGGTTGCAATCGCAATCAATATCCCAGCAATACAAATGACTATCATCAATTCAACCAATGTAAAGCCGTGCTGCCTCATAGCTCATTTTTCCTGTATATGTATGATCTTTTTCACCGGTTTAAGATTCGATTTTGAAACAATCGGAGGAGAATCACTTGGTGGCTTGCCAACCATTGGCGTGCCGGTTCTTCGATTGTATTTGTCGGTAAATGCAGTACTGAGATTTACTTCCTCAAAACTACCCGTCGAAACTTGGACAAGTGCCTTGCCTTGCAAAGCTGACTCCGGAGCTTCATAGCCCGTATTGTATTTTACTGCCCACATATATGAATTCCCACCAAAACTACAGAGATCACTCGTTGGGACAAATGAGGTAAAATAAACGACACCATTTGTCATAGCCACAGGATCGGTGATCACCCGCTCTGCTCCCAATGCATTAGCAGTGTCCTCAGCATCAAGGGTGATATACCAACCTTTCTGACTCGAAGTAAGAGTATCCGTTGGGCTGGTAGTTTTGTCTGCCAAGTCAGATATCGTAAGCACGTCGGTACAGGCATTATTACTGGCATCCAAAGCGGTCGGATCCAAAGTATCTAAAATTGTATAGCATTTCTCCATGACTCCGAAAAGCCGGCGTTGCGAAGAAGTATCGTCCAGGGCGTGATAATAGCGACCAGCCCCGAAATAGAGCCAGAGTTTGTGATATTTTCTGTCCTGCAGTTTTGTCACGCTTGTCGTTACCGGTCCAACCCCACTGATCACTGTTGATAGCGTCCAGTTAGCAGGATTGGGGTCCTGATGCGTAAATAGCCTGAGAACTCCCCCGTTTGTCCAAGTCGTACTCGTAGTAATCGGATTACTGTTTGCCTGAACGTACCCTATATAGATCGCATCATCTTGATAGCGGCCTCCAGAAGTTTTACTCCAGCGATCAGTATCGATTACCGCTGTCGACAAAGAGCCAGCAAACGCATTCGGTAATCCCGTATCTAATTTCCAGACACACTGCTCTCCGGCAAGAGTATTGCAATTGGGACCGGTCTTGAGATCTACGATGAACAGTTGAAGATTCTGATCCGATCGGCCCTTGAATTGATGAAGGGCCGGATCAATCGGGCCTGTTGGTCCTGATGCAAAGACAGCAAACCACCGCCCGTTCTTACTCGTATCAGGCGTTTCCACTCCGCTTGATGTAGTTCGCGCACTTATCCTGATAATCGCCGGGCCTGTTGTGGAATAGCCTAGGGCTGGATCAAAGAATTCCCACATCAATTTAGGCGTGCCGACAAGCGTATCTGATGAGTAATACTGATCAGAAATATCCAGAGCAAAATACGAGGAGTATCCAAAACCTTTTGACGCATCATCAGGATCGGTGATCGGCGTATTCACACACTCACTGCAGGCGGATCCCGTTATACGAGAAGCCCCACCGGTGCCCATTCCACCAAGTAATATCGTCCGCCAGCTCGATGATGTCTTGCTGCAGTTCCAATAATCGATATCTGAACAATTTACGCTCGCATCAAGTAAAGTTGTTGTGCCATCCACGTAGTAAAGGTGGTTGTACTTTGGGTCAGTGTAGTATTTCAGAAACGGCAAAACACCTTTCGGTAAGAACGTCCATTCCTCCCGGCCAAGATTAGTTCCGGACAGTTTTGCTTTCTGAAATCCACTCGCTGTAACATCAAGTTTTCCCAGCTTGAATGCGTGCAACATTCCATCATTGCCGCCAACATACACCATGCCTCGATTCTTGTAATTATTTGATTCTACATACGTCTTGTATGTTGTATCTGCATATCCTGAAGGGGGGTCAAGATCATAGGAATTCAGTCTCCCGGTGGATTGAATGCGGGGAGTTGACGATATGATATCGCCAAGCTTCCATTCATTGGTTGTATATACTCCAGGAGCAGTCAACCTGGTTACTCTCCTGTTGCGATAGCCTGTCTGATCAGTTCCCAGAATATAATTTACTATCATGCCGGCTTGCGTATCATCCGCAGCCTGCAAATAGGGCCGCAAAGTTGCTGCCGATGCAGAATCAAAGTTCATTAGCGACTTACCGGCCTCTGGACTGGTACCAATGCAGAGACCATCACTCACTGCAGAATCGTTTATACAGGTCGTGTACATAGTCCTTGCTGAAGTCCTGCTCCAGAGGAGTGATCCCGCTTTCCAGATGCTCTTCACATCATCGGGGTTGACGGTACTGATAACGGTATTCCCGCTGCCATCCCCATCTGTATCCTTGGAAAGCTCAACATTGGTCTGAGTGCCATCGAAAAAGAATCTGGCCACGTAGTCGTTTATGAGATGTAATTTATGGTCATATGCACCATCAATATAATCGGTGTCTTCACGGACTGTACTATTGCCGATGTATGGATCGAGATAGTACCAAAGGTTCTGCATTTCCCCTACCCAGTTGACCTCTGTCTGCTTTTCGTAAATCTTGTTCGGGTAGAATACTGCCTGAATGATGTTGGCTCCGCTACCCTCACTGTTGCTGAGGATTGATGCTGCCGTACCGGATGACACTTTTGCGAGGATACTAGTCAGAGTATCGAGCAGAGAAGACTCCAGACTGTCACCCTCGGCAGCCTCAAAATAGGTATCAGGGATTCCATCACCAGCTTTATTCCATTCTGAAGCCTGGTTCGGAATATCGTCATTGTTTTTGTCCTCATATCCACCATATTTAGCTGCCTTTTTCAGGATGTCACGCGCAGTGGACCCGGAACCAAAAGCATAAACCGTGTAAATAGTGAGATTTTGTTTGCCAGAGAGGTCCGATCGCAGGTCAGTATTATGGGCATAATAGGCTACCCCTTCGAGATAATAGGATCCCGAAGAACCTGGATCCGAAGACCATTGACTGGTATATCCCTCATTGGCGGCTATGGCGTCCATCCATGTTTTGATATTACAATTGGAATCAGTAACAGCTGTACGTCCGGTATAGGTAAATTTGGTTCCCGGTACGTTCCGATCCATGGTCGGTTCGCCATCCGTGAGGACAATGACGAAATTCTTCTGACAGGCGTACTCTATGGGATCACTCCCGGAATAAGTTACTCCTGTATTGTAAGCACTGGTTGTTTTTGAGAAGTAGCGAACTGCTTCATAGAGTGTCTCTGATAGAGGCGTCCACGTCGAAGGATCTTTGCTCTCCACCTGGGTTACAATATCCGAAGAGCCAGCGCCAATTAGAGAACCAATATAGCCGCCATCTTTGCCACTTCCATCCTCGTATTTTGTACCACTGTCGTTGAAAAACATGACGCCGAAGCGTACTTTCCCTGCCAATGCCTGCACTATCCCAGTAGGGGCGGTGGAACCAATATTTATCTTCACATTGTTTGTCGAAACCAGATACATAGGATTTGCTGAGCGGTTTTCTATCTTGCCGCCAATAAGGGCCTTACGGATGACATCCATCCTTGTCATGTATCTCCAGTTGAGGTAATTGCCTGATGTCTTCTGTGTCAAATCAAGTACCTTGGTGCCATCAACGGTATATGTCGAACTTGAGCTCAAATACATTTTACTGGTATCAAAATATCCATAATATGTTTTTGTTGAGGAATAGGTATCAGATGAGTAGGCAGAACTGTCCATACTTCCAGAGTTGTCAACAATAAAGAGTACATTCGGCTTGAGATTGGTTGCAGACGCCACAAACGGAGGAATCTGTGTATAGGTGTCGATCGTGGTTATGCTCAATGCAAACGTAGCAGCAATCGTATGGTTTGCAGTGACATCATTGAACGTATACGAAGATAGAGGCCCTTTACTAACACCATCAACCTTAACATCGAGAATAACATACCCCGAATTGGGGGTAATAGTGAAAGCCTGGTCGCTGTTATAGACAACCGATACGGTTCCTGCAGGTGATATCGAGCCATTAGCTCCAGCACTTGCTGTGATAGTCTGAGACGCAGCAACAAAGCTGGCCGTAATAGTATGATTTGCATGAATACTGGAGAATGTATAGCTTGATATAGCACCCTGCGAGCTGCTATCGACAAGCACATCTGAAATCACATAACCGGCATTCGGTGTAACACTGAAAGTAGCGCTGGAACCATCAGCTACTGAAATACTTCCTGATGGCGAAATGGAACCATTCGAACCAGCAGACGCAGTAATAGTGTAGCCAGTGGATAGAACGGAAAAATATACTTTGAATTGCCAATTGACTTTGTAGCCAACGTCAAAGGTGTAAGTATAATACGACCCAATACTCACCAAATCTGCAGGAAGAAGGGTTATAAGGTTACCGGTACCAACATTGTAGAGGGTGACCTTGGTAACTTGGTACCCCGACTGGGGAACAATAGTCATTGTCTGGTCATCATTGCAGTCACGTTTGATTTCCCAACCATGATGGCCCGAAGTCGGAGGAGATACATAGCCGCCATTGCCATTGTCAGCAGTTGCATTGGTACCCCAATCATCCTCAATGTGCGACTTGCAGTCAGCACCCAAAGCTATCGATGCCAAACCGATCTGCATCACCATAACTATGTGATATGTTACGAATCGCAGCATTCTCTTTCCCGCAAACATATATTTCCTCATGCCCTTACTCCTTGCAGATTTGCTGCTGCTATTTCAGCAGCTTCTTCAACTCTGCCGCTTCCCTGAAACCCATCATAACTGTTCCATCAGGGAGAACCAATGCTGGTGTCGCTGTAATCTCCAATGACTCTCCCAGCTTAATGGATTCATCCACCGGCCCTCTGGCATCCTTGTCTGTAGCAGCCGGAAGAGGTTCTCCGGCAAATGCCTTATTCAGGAGGTAAACCGAATCCCCACCCAGGATCACCCGAGCCTTGTCATATGCTGCTGGATGCATCTTCAGTGGGAACATCTTTACATAAATGGCCAGATCAGGCTCCATATACACAAGTTTCACCAATTCCATGTGCAGTTTGGCACAGAACGGACATTCGGGATCAGTGAACACAATAAGTTTTTTCTTCCCGCTCGGATTGCCAAAGACAATAGAGTTGCTTAACGGTATCGAATCGATATTAACCTTTGCACTCTGGGGTAGCTTGGGAGGTACTACTGTCCCATTAACTATTTGCTTCGTTTCCAGCGAAAAAATAGGGCCGGGCAACAAGTGCTTTTTGGCATAATCCACATAAGCTACCGCCTGTTTCCCATTATTCTCGACTGTAACCTCAAAGAGCCCCCGAACGACTGCTTGCTTGATCCCTTTCACTTCGCCAACCCCGGCGAGTAATTTGTTTGCTTCATCGATAGTCAGGGTATGGCAGCTGGTGCAATCACTTCCGGAACGATTACTCCCGTCAGTACATTCCTCATGGGGCATTGCGAATACAGACACCACCATAATCGCGAAAAAAAACACCGATGCTATTCCAGTCCGAACCATACTATTCCTTTCGTCACATTCAGGAGGGATATTGAGCAGTTAATTTTATCCAACCGTAGACGATGCTTAGCAACCACGGTGCCAGATAAAACAACTCCCTTAACATCTGTAATTACTTAATATTTTACACACTGCACACAGCAAGGCAAACCAACATCGCAAATTTTTCATAGCACCAACCAGAAATCCCTGCAAATATTACGTAAAGACTCCTATTCCATGCCAAACTCCTTGATCTTATAAAGCAGGGCACGGTGACTGATCTCAAGTAACTTTGCCGCATGGGTCCTGTTCCCTCCGGTCTTTTCCAGAGCACGGCGGATGAAATCCCGTTCCAGCAACTCTCCTGCCCTTTTGAGAGAAAGGCAATCAGCAGGGATCATATCTGCAAACTTCCCGCGCCCACCCCCGCGCAACTTTTCCGGAAGCGCATCAGGGGTAAGGAGCATCCCTTCACAGAGGATAAGACCGCGTTCGATCACATTCTCCAGTTCGCGAACATTCCCCGGCCAAGCATAATCCATGAGTAGCTGTAACGCCGCTTGGCTGCAACGTATCCCGATCTTGCCAAATCTTTCTCCATAGCGGACAAGGAAATGATCTACCAAAAGCGGGACATCCTCGGGCCGCTCGCGCAGGGGAGGCAGAGTCAAGGCAAAAACGTTGAGCCGAAAGAAGAGATCCTCGCGAAACCGTCCTTTCAGGACATCCTGCTCCAGGTCACGGGACGTAGCTGAGATAACCCGGACATCAACCTTGCGGGCATTGGCAGCACCAACCCGCCTGATCTCCTCTTCCTGCAGAACTCGAAGCAGCTTTACCTGCAGTGACAGCGGCATTTCACCAATTTCGTCCAGGAAAAGCGTCCCCTCATCCGCCTGTTCAAACAGTCCGGCCTTGTCCGATGAAGCATCCGTGAATGCCCCCTTTACGTGGCCGAACAGCTCACTTTCCAGCAGGTTCTCCGGAATCGCGCCGCAGTTGACCCCGACGAATGGCCCCTTGCGCCGGATGCTGTTGTAGTGTAGAGCCTTGGCGATCAGTTCTTTCCCTGTCCCGGACTCACCGAGGATCAGAACCGTGGTCTTGAAATCGCAAACCTTTTTCACCAGGGCAAAGATATTCATCATGACGGGATTCTTGCTCACGATCCCCGAGATACCGAACTCCCTGTTAACTGCCTCCTGAAGCTGACGGTTTTCCTCTTTGAGACACTCCCGTTCCTCGGCCTTCTTCAGCACCAGAGCAATCTCATCGCTCTTGAACGGCTTCGAAATGTAATCGTACGCTCCAAGCTTCATGCATTCAATGGCTGTGTCCACCGTGCCGTAGGCCGACATCATGATAATGGTCGAGGTTATTCCGGACTGTGTTGCCAGTTGCAGGAACTCCACACCATCGACAACCGGCATCTTGATATCGCAAAGGATAAAGTCGTAGGCATCCTTTATGACCCGATGCAAAGCTTCTTCGCCATCGGACGCAAGTTCAACGGCATAACCCAGCTTCTGCAGCATAACTCTGAGCATGTGCCGCAGATTCTCTTCGTCATCCACCACCAGTATCCGCTTTCGTTCCCGGTCTTTCACCCATCCTCCTTCAGTGTTTGCCCTGGTCATCATCCACCACCGGCAGCCAGACGGTGAAGCAGCTCCCCTCTCCGACTGTACTGTTTACGGTGATCCGTCCGCCAAAGGCATCAATGATCCGTGCGGCAATGGATAATCCGAGCCCGGTTCCCTTACCAGGTTCCTTGGTCGTGAAAAAAGGATCAAAGATCCGATCGAGATTCTCCGCGAATATCCCCTCCCCGGCATCGCGGATATCGATCCTGATGCAGGGGAGCGGAACGTCGTCCGATGGGTGCGATCTACTGAAGATTCCACCGAAGTCGTCGCGTCGTCGCCCCCTGATGACTCCTGAATACGCTTCAGACATGCGCTGGATGTTCATTTCCGCACAGCTGGCCAGTATCTCAACGAGGCCGCCATGGGGCATGGCATCACGGGCATTGATCAGCAGATTGATCAGTACCTGCTGCAATTGGAAACGATCGAGATAGATTTCCGGCAGACCATCCGCTGCTATGACATTCGTGGTGATATTCTTGAAAGCACCCTGACCTGTCAAGAGCGCCACTGTTTCATCAAGAAGCCCGGAGATCTGGACATGCAGGCATTCGCCATGCGCTGGTTTAGCATAATGCAATAGATCGCGGACAATACGGTCGATTCGCCCGGCATCCTGCTCAATCCGCACGGCATAATCCAATTTTTCCCGATCACCGTCGAGTTCGTCCCGAAGGATCCCTGCATAGCCGATGATAGCAGCCAGAGGAGTGCCGATTTCGTGAGCGGTTCCCGCGGCAAGCAACCCCACTGATGCCAGTCGTTCCGAACGGAGGGTTTCTTCGCGAGCCGCCTGAAGTTGTCGATTCACCTCCTCAAGAGAACGGACGTGCCTGTCAACTTCATCCCGTTTGGTTCGCAGCGACGCGAGCATCGCATTGAACGAATAGGCAAGCTCTGCTATCTCCGTACTGCCGGGAACATGTACCTGCGAGCCGTAATCGCCTGCAGCTATTCTCTGCGTGGCGGACAGAAGCCGTCGCATGGGAGCAACAACGATCCTCCGCAGCGAAAGATAGCCAAGGCCGAGCAGCATCAGAAAATCGATGGCGAAATAGGCATGGAACAACCGTCGCGACCTGGCAAGACGTTCGTGATCGCTGGAAAGGGTCAGGGCAAGTCGCGCTGCCCCGACCCTTTTCCCCTGGAAATTCATCGGAGCATAACAGAGAATCTCGGTCCCGCCGCTGGCGACAACCGTTGCATCACTTCCGTCCCGCAAAGTTTGCCAGAGACGCGGGTCTGTTCCTCTTCGATCGGCTAAGGAATTGACCGTACGGCCGTTCTGGTCCACCAGCACAAACCCGTTGAAGCCTTCGACATCTGCCAGCGATCCGACCAGATCGGGGCTCATGGATTGATTTCGCCCGGAAGTGGTCAGAGGAACCGGGACCGCACGG
>JACRPV010000179.1:0-824 GCA_016223015.1 Geobacter sp.
ATCGCCCCACCCCCTATTTCATCACCAAGGTGGTGGATGGCGAGGGCAAGGTGCTGGAAGAGACTCCCACGCCGCAGATCCCTGTCTTTGGCTCCGCAACGACGGCGGTAAACCTGATGATGCCGTCCGGCATGACCTCCACAGCCCCTCCGGTGAACCCGCTCGCCCCGGTGCCCGTCATGTCCCCGGAAACGGCGTATATCATGACCAATCTCATGGAGAGCGTCGTCAACAGCGGGACAGGCCAGCGAGCCCGTGCCGTGGGGAGACCGGTTGCCGGCAAGACCGGTACTACCAATGACATGAAGGATGCCTGGTTTGTCGGCTTTGTCCCACAGCTGGTTGCAGGGGTCTGGGTCGGCTACGATCAGGAAAAGTCGCTGGGCGCCGGGGGGTCAGGCGGGCAGGCAGCCGCTCCGATCTGGACCGAGTTCATGCAGCGCTCCTTGTCGTCCATGCGTGTCGAGGACTTCAAGGCGCCGGCAAACATCACCTTTGCCCTGATCAACCCGCGGAGTGGGAAACTGGCCCGTGAGGGGAGCGAGGGCGCGGTCACGGAGTGCTTTGTCACCGGAACCGAGCCGACAACCTACGATGGCGAGTGACCGGTGCTGCCGGCAGTCCGTTTCATGTGCTGGCGTTAAGCGGGCAGACCCTCCTCACTCCGCTGTACCGGAGGATGGCGGGAGGGTGTCCAGGGTGATCTCCCATGATAAAGCGATGTACGGAGGAGATCGGCTGGCAACCCGCATGGGGCAAGAAAAAAAAGAAAAAATTTTATTCAATCCCCCTTGCAATCGGAAAAAATGCGTCTATAGTAATGC
>JACRPV010000179.1:885-24020 GCA_016223015.1 Geobacter sp.
GAGGTGGCAACACGTAAGGCACGTACCGGCCGTAACCCCCAGACCGGCAAAGAGATCAAGATCGCTGCCGCCAAGGTTCCCAAGTTCCGTCCGGGTAAGGCCCTCAAGGATGCCGTTGCCTCCAAGAAGAAGTAATTTCTGCTGTAAGTGGTTCTATCCAACAGTTAAGAATATACCCCGCATAGGCGGGGTTTTTTTTTAGGTGCGCCTGATGGCTGCGGGAGTTACACGATGGGAATAGAGATTCGTGTCTATTACGAAGATACCGATGCCGGCGGGGTGGTCTATCATGCGAACTATCTCGGCTTCCTGGAACGGAGCAGGACGGAGTTCCTGCGCGAGCGGGGGGTGTCGGTGAAAGAGCTGGCCGACCAGGGGGCTATCTTTCCGGTAATCAGGATGGAGATCGATTACCGCTCCCCGGCGGTTCTGGATGACCTGTTGCGAGTCACGACCGAACTGGTCAAGCTGGGCAAGACCTCCTTCACCGTGCGGCAGAGGGTGGTGCGGGGATGTGACGGGCAACTGCTGGTCGAGGCCTTGGTAACGCTGGTCTGTGCCAGTGCTGCCCTGAGGGCGAAGCGCCTGCCGCCGGCACTGGTTCAGGCGCTGCAAGTTGAGCAGCAGGGATCGTGAAGGCTCCGACCGTTTCGATCCTGATGCCGGTGCGCAACGAAGCCCGGTTCTTGTCCGCGGCCCTTGGCTCGCTCCTGCGGCAAACATTTGCCGATTGGGAACTGGTGGTAGTGGACGACGGTTCCACGGACGCGACGCCGGAAATTCTTGCTGCGTTTGCGGCACAAGACCGCCGCCTGCGGGTTCTGAGTCCGGGACAGCAGGGGCTGGTTGCGGCGCTCAACCACGGACTGGCAGCCTGCCGGGGTGCGCTGGTGGCCCGCATGGATGGGGACGACATATCCCATCCGGCGCGGCTGGAGCGACAGGTTGCCTTCCTGGAGGCACATCGCGAAATCGGGCTGCTCGCCTGTACGGCCCGGCATTTTCCCCGTCAGCACCTGAAGGTCGGCATGCTTGCCTATGAAGAATGGCAGAATAGCCTCTGCACCCACGACCAGATCATGCGCGACCTCTTTGTCGAATCTCCCTTTGTACACCCCAGTGTCATGGTCCGCAGGAAACTGCTGGAAGAGGTTGGTGGATACGTGGATCGGGGCTGGGCCGAGGACTACGACCTCTGGCTGAGACTGGCAGCTGCGGGGGTCAGGTTTGCCTCGCTGCCGGAACGCCTGTTCTTCTGGCGCGACCGGCCGGAGCGTTCGACTCGCACCATGGCAGCGTATTCGGTTGAGGCGTTCAGGCGGTGCAAGGCATACTATCTCGCCCAGGGGTTTCTCCGCGACACGCGGGATGTCACCTTGGTCGGGGCCGGCATCGAGGGGAGGGCGTGGCGCAAGGTGCTGCTCGAACAGGGAATAGCGGTGAGACGATGGGTGGATCTCGACCCCCGCAAGGTTGGCCGGTCCCTGCATGACGCGCCGGTTGTGGCGGAACATACCGTGCATGCCGGAGAAGGGCCGTATCTCGTAACCATCGGCACCAGGGGTGCGCGCACCAAAGTTCGCCAATGGGCCGCCGGACGGGGGCTTAGCGAAGGAGCGGACTATGTTTGCGTTACGTGAATCGGTGCAATGTCCAGAGGTGCAAGCTAAAGCTTTTTAACAAAAATACCGATGCATATTTATATATGTCTTGCGGGTTCCACCTTCAAACCGGGCACCAGAGGCCTGAGTGGTGAGTAATGACAAAACGTGCGCCGACGGTGACGAGTTCCAGTGCAGGCGAGAAGCTTAAGGAAGAGCTGGCGCTTTCTCGGTGCAGGGAACAGCATGCTACAACCTATATCCGGGAAAAGGTTAACCAGCTCCTCGAACTCATGGGGACCCAGCCGCTTCGCCCCGAGGAGTTGGATGACGACAATCTCATCTCCATAGATCCCATCGGTATCGTTGCCAACTCTTTTGGTCAGGTTCTGGAGCACCTGCGCCGGACCAACCGCGAACTTCGCATCGCCCACGATGAAATCCAGGCCATCTTCGATTCGGCAGGCGCGGGCATCCTGGTTCTGGACAACGAATTGCGGGTCATGGCCTGTAACAGCCGGTTCCGCGACTTTTTTTCCCTCGACGATACCTTTCTGCATGCCCGAGCCTGCAAATCCATCATCAAATGTCCCGACTGCCCCTCTGCCGAATGTACTGCCACCCGGATCATCACGACCGGTGAACCGATCCACGAAGCCGACCGGAAATTCGGCAATCGGCATTTTTCGGTGGCCGGAGCTCCCATCAATAATGAGAGCGGCGAGGTGAGCCAGGTGATCCTGGTCTTCACCGACATTACCGACCGCAAGCGTGCCGAGCTGGAGATCCAGCAACTCGCCTATTACGATACCCTCACCGGCCTGCCCAACAGGGTGTTGCTCAAGGACCGGCTTCACCAGCTTCTTGCCCAGGCGGCACGGGACCATCGGATGGTGGCGGTCATGTTCCTCGACCTCGACCGCTTCAAGGGGATCAACGACACCCTGGGACATGCGGTAGGGGATGCCCTGCTCTCAGAGGTTGCCCAGCGGATCGTGGGGTGCGTGCGCAAGACCGATACGGTCTCCCGTATCGGCGGCGATGAATTCGTGATCCTCCTCTCGTCGGTAGTCCACGAGGAGGATGCGGTACTCGTGGCGAAAAAGATCCTGGAAGCCATGACCGCCCATTTCGTCATCCCTCCCCATGAGATCTACTGTTCGACCAGCATCGGGATCGCCTTTTACCCCATGGATGGTGAAAATTCGGAAACGCTCCTCAAGCATGCCGATACGGCCATGTACCAGTCCAAAGAGGAAGGGAGAAGCACCTATCGGTTCTTTTCCCGCGAGATGAACACCAAGTCGGTGGAACGGTTGCTCCTGGAAACCAGTCTGCGTAAGGCTTTGGAGCGGGGCGAATTTTACCTCTGCTACCATCCGTTACTGGATCTGCGCAGCGGCAATGTCATCAGCTGCGAGGCGCTGATTCGTTGGCGGCATCCCGATCTGGGATTGATCGGCCCGGATCGCTTCATTCCTCTGGCCGAAGAGACCGGCCTGATCATCCCCATTGGCGAGTGGGTGCTGAGGGAGGCCTGCCGACAATTCAGCCGCTGGCGTGATGAAGGCTTTATCTTACAACGGATAGCCGTCAATATCAGCGCCTGCCAGTTCCGCCAGGAAAATCTTCTCGAAACGATCTCCAGGGTGCTGCGGGAAACTGGAACCGGTCCTTCATCGCTGGAGCTGGAACTGACCGAAACCACCATTATGCACAACCCGGAAAAGGCCAAGCTGGTGCTGAACGAGCTGCGCAGCCTGGGTGTTCACCTGAGTATCGACGATTTCGGGACCGGCTACTCGTCTCTGAGCTACCTCAAGCTCTTCCCCATCGATCGGCTCAAGATAGCCCATACCTTTGTCCGAGACATCACAACGGATTCAGATGATGCCGCCATTGCCGAGGCCATCATCGCCATGGCCCGTACCTTGAACATGCGGGTCGTTGCCGAAGGGGTGGAACGCCAGGATCAACTGGATTTCCTCAATTCCCATAACTGCGACGAGATGCAGGGGTACTACTTCTGCCGGCCCCTTCAAGGCGAGGAGTTCGGCAAGATGCTCAAGGAACTGGCTGAAAAGGGAGGCGGAGAACTCTTCAAGATCCGTTCAGGTGAGGGTTGGAGTACGAATGAGGGGAGCTGAGACGGCAATAGCGTTTGCGCAGCTTCTGATCGGTGGTGGCATCGGTTTTGTCATGCATCGCGCGGATTTCTGTTTTGCCGGCACCTTCCGGGACCTGTTTCTCCTCCAGCGGCGGACCATGATCCGTGCTCTGCTGCTCCTCGTTGTCGCCCTGACTGGATTGCAGGCTCTCGGTTATCTATCAGGGCTCTTTGCCTATCCGTTTCCCCTCTTCGGCCCGCCATCGCTTGCCAATCTGCTCGGCGGCATCATCTTCGGCATTGGGATGGTTTTGGCAGGCGGCTGTGTCGTCGGCACGCTCTACCGTCTCGGGGCTGGTAGTTTTCTTGCCCTGGTGACCGTTGCCGGTCTGATCGGCGGGAGTCTCATCTATGCCGAAGTGGACCGCTGGTGGGCAAAGGCTGTCGTTGTCCTGAAGATCGACGTCGGGGCGATTACGCTTGCCCAACTCCTGCCGGTTGCGCCCTGGGTCGTTGCCGGGATTGTCATACTGCTTCTGGCGCCACTACTTGTCGCATGGGGTGGAAACGGGAGCATGTGCGTGGCGCACGGCCCCGAAGGGTATATCCAGCCCTGGTTGGCGGCACTGCTCCTGGCGGGGCTGATATTCCTTTCGACGCTGGCTGCGGGATTGCCTCCTGGTGTTACCACGACCTACACCAAGATGGGTGGCTATCTCCTGCAGGCTGTCTCTTCCCCGCATCTGGCTGCGATCCCCTTTTTCCAGAGAGAACCGCTCAATTTTACCCATGCTCTGTCAGGCCTGGCCATTGTCGGCGGGGCAGGCCCTCGTCTGGACGGCATTTTCATTGTCCAGTTTCCCCTCATGGTAGGGATCGTTGCGGGAGGATCGGTTTCGGCATGGCGTCTCGGCGAGTTCCGCTTCTATCTGCGGGCACCGCAGCGACAGGTCGTATCCGCCCTTGTCGGCGGCATTGTCATGGGTTTTGCCAGCAGGATAGCACCGGGGTGCAACATATGGCATATTGCCGGCGGTCTCCCGATCCTGTCACTGCAGAGTATCCTTTTTGTCGTGGGTCTTTTTCCGGGGGCATGGCTGGGAACCAGGCTTCTTCTCGGGCTGGTGTTGAGGCCGGACCGATATTCTCAGGCGGGAAAGGAGTGAGCGATGGACGAAGAGAAGACTGACCTCCGCATGTTCGACATCCGCGGACAGATCTGTCCTTCAACGCTGCTGGTGGCGTTACGCGAGATCAACCGCCATAGGGATGCGCTGCGGGATGGCTCGATGGCGCTGCTCTTCATCACCGACAATCGGGATTCCACCGTCACCATACCCGAGGCAGCCGAGAACATGGGGTATCGGGCAGAGGTGCGCAAGGTGGGGCATCACTACGAGGTCGAGATAGGCAGTCATCCCTGAGGTCGTGGGGAGAATGCAGCTGCGCGGCAACGCTTGGCTATGACGGCTCGTGGGGCTGTGCTTTCAGGCGTCGTTCTTCGCGTAGCATATCCAGTGCAAGGAAGAAGACGCCGACGCAGATGGCTGAGTCGGCAATGTTGAAGGCGGGCCAGTGATAGTTGCCCCAGTAGACGTCGAGGAAATCGATAACCTCGCCGAGGCGGATGCGGTCGATAAGGTTTCCAACGGCACCGGCAAGGATCATGGAGAGGGAGAGCATGGCAAGTTTTTGATCTTTGCGCAGCTTGCTGTAGGCGATAATGATGACGATCACGGCCACTATGGAGATGAAGATGAAGAAGGGGAGCCGGTAGCTGGTGTTGGCCAGAAAGCCGAAGGCAGCCCCCTTGTTCCGGATATAGGTAATGCTGAAGCAGTTCGGAATCACCGGGATCGATTGGTGGAGATCCATGGCCCGGTCGATGAAGACCTTGCTCAACTGGTCGATGGCCAGGATGAGGGTGGTGCTGACCAGCAGTATGAGGTAGTTGGGTTTGCCGGACACGTTATTTCACCGCCACCAGGCATTTGGGACAGATTGCCGGGTGATCGCCGTCAGTACCGAGTTCTTCGCTGTAGCACCAGCACCGATCGCACTTTTCGCCAGGCGCGGAGACGACCCTGATCTGCACGCCATCAAACCCCTCCGCACGGTAGCACTCTCCGTCGAGCCGTTCCGGCAGTTCCACCTTGGAAACAATGAAGATGCCCGGCAACTCCGCTGCGTAACCCTGGAGAAACTGCCGCAACTCATCGGGCGCAGCGATCTGCACCGCCGCATCAAGCGAGTGGCCGATGATCTTTGCTGTCCGTGCCTGCTCCAGAGCCTTGGAAACCTCGCCGCGAACCTTCATGATCCGGTCCCAGCGCTCCACCAGGCTGTCGTCCTTCCATTCCGGGTGCATGTCCGGGAATGCGGCCAGATGAATGCTGGATTCGCGCGTGCCGGGCATGTAGCTCCAGACCTCGTCGGCCGTAAAGGAGAGCACCGGCGCGATCAGCCTGACCAGGGTGTCGAGAATCCGGTACATGACCGTCTGGGCGCTGCGGCGCGCCACGGAATCCTTCCTGCTCGTGTAAACCCGGTCCTTGAGGATATCCAGGTAGAAGGCGCTCATTTCTACGGTGCAGAAGGCGTTTACCGCATGATACAGGACATGGAACTCGTAGTCGGTGTAGGATTTCAGCACCTTTTCCTTGAGAAGCTCAAGCTGGTGCAGGGCCCAGCGGTCCAGCTCCGGCATCTGTCCATGGTCGATGCAGTCCGTTGCCGGGTCGAAATCGCTGATATTCCCCAGGATATAGCGGCAGGTGTTGCGGATGCGGCGATAGGCCTCGGAGAGCCGGGTCAGGATCTCCTGGGATATTCTGATGTCGTCGCGGTAGTCCTGGGCTGCAACCCAGAGCCGCAGGATCTCGGCGCCGTATTTCTTGATGACCTCTTCCGGGGCCACCACATTTCCCACCGATTTACTCATCTTGCGGCCTGAGCCGTCGACCACGAAGCCATGAGTCAGGACGTTTTTGTAGGGGGCGCGGCCGCGGGTGCCGACGCTTTCCAGAAGCGACGAATGGAACCAGCCACGATGCTGGTCGCTCCCCTCCAGATACATGTCTGCCGGGGAGGAGAGTTTGGCGTTGGGCTCCAGGACCGCTGCGTGGGAAACGCCGGAGTCGAACCAGACGTCGAGGATATCCATCTCCTTGGTGAACTCGGCTGAACCGCACTTCGGGCATCTGGTCCCTTCCGGCAGGAGTCTGGCAGCCTCCCAGTCGAACCAGACATCGGCGCTCTCTTTCTTGAAGATCTCGGCCACATGGTCCATCAGCTTGCCGTCGGCCATGTATTCGCCGCAGGCGACGCAGGAAAAGGCGGTGATGGGGACACCCCAGGAACGCTGGCGGGAGATGCACCAGTCGGGGCGGTTTTCGATCATGCCATGGATCCGCTCGCGGCCCCATTTGGGTATCCACTGTACCTTGTCGATCTCTTCCAGGGACTTGGCGCGCAGATCATTGGCCTTCATGGAGATGAACCACTGCTCGGTGGCGCGAAAGATGATCGGTTTCTTGCACCGCCAGCAGTGGGGGTAGGAGTGGCTGATGTTGCTCACGCCGATCAGCGCGCCGACCTCGGTCAGCTTGTCGATGACCAGGGGGTTGGCGGCGAAGACGAACTGCCCGCCGAAAAATTCCAGGTTCTGGATGAACTTGCCGTGGTTGTCCACCGGGTTGTAGATCTCCAGCCCCTCCTTGAGGGCAAGCTCATAGTCTTCCTGGCCATGACCGGGGGCGGTATGCACGCAGCCGGTACCAGCCTCCAGGGTCACGTGATCGCCCAGGAGGACGATGGAATCACGGTCGTAGAAGGGGTGCTTGCAGCGCTTGCGCTCCAGGGTCGTGGCGGGAAAGGATGCCAGCACGGTCCCGTCCAGTTTGTTTGCCGCCAGGAAGGCGTCCTTCAGCCCTTCGGCAACGATCAGCACCTCTCCCTGCACCTCCAGGGCGACATAGGTGAATTCCGGATGCAGTGCGACGGCCAGGTTGGCCGGCAGGGTCCAGGGAGTGGTGGTCCAGATCACCACGAAGACCGGTTTCCCGGCCAAGGCAGGCACGGCGGCGGAAATATCGTCCTTGAGCCGGAACTTGACGTAGATTGACGGCGAGGTGTGATCGGCGTATTCCACCTCGGCCTCGGCCAGGGCGGTGACGCAGGAAGAGCACCAGTGGACCGGCTTCTTTCCCCGGTAGAGCCCGCCGTTGTGGGCGAAGCGGGCCAGTTCCGCGGCGGTGAGCCCTTCGTACTCATAGTTCATGGTGAGGTAGGGTTGCTCCCAGTCGCCGAGGACGCCCAGCCGCTTGAACTCCTCGCGCTGGATATCGATGAATTTCGCTGCGTATTTCCGGCATTCGCGCCGCATCTCCAGCTTGGACATCTCGTGCTTCTTGGAGCCGAGGTTCTTTTCCACCTGCAGTTCGATGGGCAGACCGTGGCAGTCCCACCCCGGCACGTACGGGGCGTGGAACCCCTCCATCCGCTTGCTCTTCAGGATAAAATCCTTGAGGATCTTGTTCAGCGCATGGCCGATATGGATATGGCCGTTGGCGTAGGGAGGGCCGTCGTGAAGGATATAGAGAGGTTTTGATTTCCCATGTTCTTCGATCTTTCCGTAGAGACCGCTTTCCTCCCAGATTTTCAACAGTTCGGGCTCGCGCAGGTTGAGGTTGGCCTTCATCGGGAAATCGGTGACCGGCAGGTTCAGGGTATCTTTGTAGTCCATAGGATCTCCATGGGGGGTGTTTCGGTTCGGGGGAAAACACCTCTAATTACTAGGAACCCATTGAAAAGTCAAGGGGAAAGGGAAATAGCGCTTGAGTAATGACCGGCGAAATGCTATAAGCCGGCGTTAGACTGAGGAGGCACCGCGTGAAGCACGGGGAGCAGGATTCGTTCTGGGGTGGCATCGTCAAGTCCATGGGGCTGGTTTTCGGAGATATCGGGACGAGTCCGATCTATACCCTGACCGTCATCGTGGCGTTGACGAAGCCGAATCAGGAGAGTATCTACGGCATCATATCCCTCATCTTTTGGACCCTGGTGATCCTGGTGACGGTCGAATATGCATGGCTGGCCATGAGTCTCGGCCGCAAGGGTGAAGGCGGTACCATTGTACTCAAGGAGATCCTGACGAAGCTCCTCAAGCCGGGGAGAAGAATTGCCTTTGTCGTCTTCCTCTCGTTCCTGGGTGTCTCCCTTCTCCTTGGTGACGGTGTGATCACTCCGGCCATTTCCATTCTCTCTGCCGTTGAGGGGATGGAACTGATTCCGGGTTTCGAACACACACCACAAGGACTCCTGATCCTGATTGCCTCCCTGATTGCCTGCGGGCTCTTTTTCTTCCAGTTCAAGGGGACCGACAAGGTGGCCAAGGCCTTCGGTCCTCTCATGGTCATCTGGTTCATTGCCCTGACCGTCTCTGGGGTGATTTCCATTACAGCGCATCCCGAGGTGCTGAAATCCGTAAGCCCCTGGTATGCGGTGAAGTTCCTCTACCAGAACGGTCTGGCCGGCTTCTTTGTCCTTTCAGAAGTCATCCTCTGTGCCACCGGAGGCGAAGCGCTGTACGCAGACATGGGCCATCTGGGCAGAAAACCGATTATCCGCGCCTGGTATTTCGTTTTTTGTGCCCTGGTGATCAATTACCTCGGCCAGGGGGCCTTTATCATTACCCACCCCGAGGCTACCAATATACTTTTCGGCATGGTCCAGTGGGAAGCTCCTCTGCTGTACATCCCATTTTTGATCCTGACGATCATCGCGACGATCATCGCTTCCCAGGCCTTGATAAGCGGCGTATTTTCCATTGTTTACCAGGGGATCACCACCCGGATCATGCCGCTCATGAAAGTCGATTATACCTCCAGTCATCTCAAGTCGCAGATCTACATCGGTTCGGTCAACTGGTTCCTCATGATTCTGGTCATCTTCATCATGCTCCTCTTCAAGAAGTCGGAAAATCTGGCCGCAGCCTACGGACTTGCTGTTACCGGCACTATGACCATCACCGGCATCATGATGATCATGATCTTCAGCCAGACGACAAAAAAGTGGAAGGTTCCCATTGCCATACTGGTGACAGTCGTGGATGTCGTCTTCCTCTCGGCCTGTATGAACAAGATTCCACATGGCGGCTACTGGTCCATTATCCTTGCGACCATCCCGTTCTGCACCATTCTCATCTGGACTCGCGGCCAGCGCGCCCTGTACCTCGCACTCAAGCCGCTGGACATAGAGACGTTCATGTTCAGCTATGAACAGATCTATGCAAAAGGAAAGAATATCCCCGGAACCGGGCTCTTCTTCACCAAGGAATGGAACGTGGTCCCTCCGTACGTGATCCACTGTATCATCAGAAGCAATATCATCTACGAACGGAATGTCTTCATTTCCATCGTGCGGACTGACGAGCCGTTTGGCATAACTACCTGTCTTGATACCGGCATCGGGCCCGGCCTCGACGCCTTCGAGGTCCATGCCGGGTACATGGATGTGATCGATATCGAGAAGTTGCTCAAGGAAAACGGTATTCAGGAAAAAGTCATCTTTTATGGCATCGAGGATATCTCTACCAATAATCCCATTTGGCGGGTTTTCAGCGCGATCAAGAAGCTTACGCCCAATTTCGTGCAGTTTAACAAGCTGCCTGCGAGCAAGCTGCAAGGGGTCGTAACGCGGGTCGAGATGTGAGGCTGCGCTGCGGGATCAGGTGAACTGACGGGCAAGGTCGTTGTCGATGACGTAGATGCAGACCTCCCTGGCACCATGCTTGGTGTAGCGGAACTTGCTGCAGAGGTTCTTGATCAGGAAGCTGACGTCGTTTCTGATCTTCTTGTCGTAGGTCTTGAACTCCTCCCGGTCGAAATCCTTGATGGCCCGCCGGAAGTTTTCGTTGGCCAGGAACGGGTCGAGGGCCTTGGCCTTCAGGTTATGCACGTAGCGGTCGTGCAGGGCCTGGTAGAGCTTGGTTTCGTTCATCGGCTTGCCGAACATGATCTCCTGGGTCAGGGTTGAAGCGGTATACTCCTTCTGGGTCGCCTTGCGAAAGGCAAGGACCCTGTCACGCTCTACTTTTTCGCCGAGCAGCCAGTGCTCGATCCCCTCGAAGAACCCCTCGTTGATCTCCAGCTTATCCCCGGTATAGGTGCAGTTCTTTACGGTATCCATCTCGAAGTTGACGGCAAAGAGATAGTTCTGGATATCGCGGGATATCTTCTCCTCGTTGTAATAGTAGAGCGATTCCTTGACCTCCTGGAGGATCGTGTAGTTGTACATGCGGAGCAGAGAGTCGAGGAACCCGGCAGGGATCTGCACGTTGAGCTCCGGATGCACCTTGGTGAAGAAATTGTCGAGGATAGCCATGGTGATCATCCGGTCCTTGCGGGCATAGGTGGAATAGAAGTCGTTGAAGATCTTGATGGCATCCCGCCCGGAAAAGCCCTGCCCCCCTTCGGCCTCTGATTCGGCGATGATCCGGCGGCGGCGCTTGGCTGTCAGGCGTTTTCGGTCTTCTTCGAGCAGCCAGGGGGGAATGTGCCCCGAGTAGATCTCCATCTTCAGAAGCTGCAAGTTTTCGTCGCAATAGAGGCTGTATTTCTGCGGATCTTCGATCCATTCCAGCATTGCTTCTGAGCGGATGTTGAGCCGTGAGGAGATGATGACGCGGGCGAAATTGTGCAGGACCCTGGGGAGCAGGTTCAGGTCGATCTGCTTGCCGAAGATGTTGCGATAGATCTCCACTTCCGTATTGAGGTCGAGGACATAGGGAATCTTGATGTATTCGAGCCGGTCGGAAAACGACTGGATGTTCTCGATGTTTTTCTTGTCTTCCGGATTCATGAGGGCAAGGAACAGCGAATTGACGTTCTCCTCCAGGTCCTCTACCTTGTGCACCCCCTCGCTGACGATGTTGTGCAGTTCGATGAGCCGTTCCGTGTTGTGCCCCTTGATGTCCATCAGGGCATAGATCCCGTTGTTGGTCTTGGCATAGGTTGAAAAGAGATACTTCACGGCGTTGCTGTCCCTAAGCAGTGCATTGGTCCGCTCCTGGAGCAACTCGTTGGTCAGGATGTTCTGTTTGAGGGGGCGGTCGCCGGGGTTGAAGACGCTGACCCCTTCACCCATGCGGCGGTTGCAGTGATAGGGGCGGGCATAGACCATCCGGAAAACCTCTGCGGGGCTCTTGAGGCGATGCAGCAGGGCCTGGTAGAGGGAGCTGCAGATGGTGCACGGATTGGTGCGGAATACCCACTCGAATTCCTTTTCCGTAAAGAGTCGCCATTTTATCTCGTCATTGCGAAAGAGGTCGTCCAGGAAGGAACGGCGATGGTCTTTGGGGATGATCAAGAGGGGATTGTCGTGCGACGGGCAGGGGATGTCGATGTAATCCCCCCCTTCGATCAGGGTGTTCTTGGCGCCCATGATCTCTTCATGAGACAGCTCATACGCATCCAGGAGCGTGGAGAGTTTGTCGAGGAACTGGCTGGCATCCTGCTTCCTGTGGGAGGAGAGGATCCGCCGGTCGAGCCGCCAGACCACTTCGTACCGCATCCCTTCCTCGGTATTGGCGAACTGCTCGAACTTCATCAGCAGGTTGTTGAGAAACGTGCTTTTGCCGCTGCCCGGAGGGCCTTCGAAGATATAGATCTTGTTCTGCTGGGCTCCCCGCTTCCAGGCATCGACCAGGTTCACCAGGCGGTTGGCAAAGAGGCGGTCGGCGAAAAACGGGTGATCGGTCCCTTCGATGAAGAGCCGCCGGCAATCGTAATAGACATAGTGGATCGACTCGGGGTCGTCGGGATATTCGTCAATCCCTTCTTCGATATACCCCTTGACCATGTCGTGGAAAACCTGGAAGACGTTGCGGATCATGCGGGTGGGATTGGCCGCCAGCAGATTGAGAAACTCATCAAACGGGATCGGGGTGTACTGCTTCCAGTCGTCGATGTTCTGATTGAGATTGCTGATGGCCTTTTCGATGCTGTTCATGACGTCTGCCTGTCTAGAGAACGGTTTTGGTGAGCTGGCGGTCCTTCATGGTATAGATGACGGTGTGCCAGGTTGCTTCCGGCTCTTCCATGCCGGCCCAGACATCTTCGGCAAGCTGGGGAGCAGTTACTACCTCGTTGGTCCGGAGCTTGACAGGCCCTCCCCAGAGGAATTCCAGTCCCATCATGGTGTTGGCGATGAATTCCTGTACCAGCGGCTGCCCTTCGTGATGGTGGTCGAGGAAGAGCCCTTCATTCTTTTTCGTCTCGTCAACCGTGATGCAGGGGGGGTGATAGAGCGTATCCAGCAACATCTGGCGATACTGTTGGGCACTGCGGCTCTTCACATAGTACTCCCAGGTCATTTTTACCTTGTTGAGCCGCTTGCCGGCGACGAACAGGCGGTGGCGGTCAACGAATTCCTGGTCCACGTAATTGGTGAGAAACAGGAAGTCGGCGCAGTTTTCCCGCACCGAAAAGATAAAGTCCCGGCCGGTGGCAGTGCCTGCGTCAAAGCGCTTGCGCGTCTCGGCATCCAGGATTCGCTGGTAGTCGTAAGCGAGCTTCCCCTTGTCGGCTTGCTCTTCAATGAACTGGAACAGCCGCATTCCCAGTGCATAGGGGTTGAGCCCCACGCGTGGCATCGAGGTTACCCCCGCATGGACGCGGGCGAATTCGACTTCGTGTCCCCTGATCCTTTCGTCCTTCAGGAACAGTGTTTCGTGCCAGTAGCTCGCCCATCCCTCATTCATGATCTTGGTGCGGATCTGCGGCTGGAAGTAGATCGAGGTCTTGCGTACGACCTCGACCACCGACTTCATCCACTTGTTTTCATCCCGGTTCAAAAACGGCGAATGCTCCATGAGGTACTGCAAAAGGTCAAGCCGGCCCCGCTGACCAGGACTCTGGCTTTTGGCGAAGACGGCATCGAATTCGGGGTATTTCCTGGTGACCTCGGCAAAGAAGGTATTTTCTCCGAGCTTGCCGAAGTTCTGCATGCATTCGTTGAACCGGTCTATCTCTTTGATGAAGTCGGAGATCTTCACCTGCTTCACCGATTGGATGAAGACGTCGAAATAGTAGTTGAGCCGACGGGACATGGTGTCGGCAGGTTGCCGGTGCAGCTGGGAGAGTTCCTGGAAGTAGCCGACCTGGTTGTCGATGCCGCGGGCAAACTCGATGACATAGTCGACCCACCGGCCGTGTTCAGCCCGCAGGCGTGCAATGAGGCGTTTGTCGGTCAATGCCTCGCCCGCCAGGTCGAAGTCCCAGGTGTGGCGGTAGTTGTGGTTGTTCTGGAAGAAGTCGATGTGGGCCAGCACGTGATAGAAGATCATCACGTTGAGCCAGTCCGGGTTGTTGTCGTTGTAAAAGGAGATGGCCGGCCGGGTATTGATGACGGTCTCGTAGGGATTGCCGGGGTAGAGTTCGTACTTGCCCTTTTCTTTGAGGACCTCGACGTCGTTGACCCAGTAGTCATAGAGGGTCGGGATCATGACCTTGGGGGAGAGTTCCAGGAGATCACGGTTGGTGACGATATATTCCAGCGACTCGTCCTGGAAGCGGAGTCCGGCAGCGCGAGCCCGTTCCTTGCATCCTTCCATGATCTGCTTGGTATGTTGATCGATGAGTTGCATGACTAAAGACCCAGGTTAAGGTTGAGGTTGAGGTTGAGAGATAGTGGATTCGTCCTTCTTAACCTTAACCTGTAAGCGCAGCGAACGAGAACCTTGACCGGAAGCTTATGAAATGAGCTTCCGTATTCCCTCGATCAGCCGTGCCTCGTCGGCATCGTCTTTCATGACATCGAGCCGGATGATATCCGGTTTTTCGTTGAGCAGCCCCGAGGCGAACAGGTACTTTTCCACCTCTGTGCGGCCGGGATTGTAGGGGTGCTCGGCAATGGTAATCCCCACCCTGCTGGCATAGGTGAGGATCTTCTTCAGCTCGGGCAGCGCCTCGCTGCCGTCGGTATCCCAATCGTCCCCGTCCGTGCCGTGGAAGACGTAGATATTGTAGTCCCGCGCCAGGTTTTCCTTTTCCACGATTTCATTTACCAGCCGATAGGCAGCAGCCACCCTGGTGCCGCCGGCCACCTGCAGGTTGTAGTAGGTATGGAAATCGGGGACCTCCCTGGCCTGGTCGTCGTGGAGGATGAAACGTGTTTCGACCTGGCGCTCGTACTGGTATGTGAGCCAGCTGTAGATGAGGACATGCTGGGAGGCTACCAGTTCCGTGGCCTTGCCTGCCATGGAGCCAGAGTAATCACGGAGAAAGAAGATCATGGCCTGGGATTCGTAGTCCAGTTCCCGGGAGAGGATGCGATAAACCTTGTCGCGGGGGGAGATGAGGAAGCGGGTGGTGTCGATATCGTACAGGTCCGGGGCATTTCCCAGGGCGATGTTGGTTTCGAGAATCCGCCTGAGCGTGGCCTTCTTGTCCAGTATCTGGCCGAAGCCCCGGTTCTTGTCGGTCAGTTCATAGGTGTAGCGGGTAAGGGCGCTCTTCTTCCCCTTGTCCTTGAGATTGGGAAGCTCGAACTTCTCGGTCAGGATCTTGCCAATATCATATGCGCTGGACTCCAGCTCGTGGGATTCTCCGCCGCCATGTCCGGCTCCGCCGCCACCCTGGTCTCCTTCGGGGCGGACCGGCTGTTCGCCGATCACTTCGCCTTCTTCGCCGTCGCCACTCCCTCCTGATGACCCTTCTTCTCCCGTGGGGCGGATGCGGTCATGGATGAACTTTTCCTCCACCGTGGTGGGGACCACCACGATCTTCGCCTTGTCACCACGTCCCGGCTTGATCAGGCGGCCTACACGGATCTTGCGCGGGAATCCGTCCTGTTCCCGGCGGCGATCCCGCTCCAGGAGCTCTTCAAGCGAGCCGATACGGGTGGTGTATGACGCCTGCGGTTCGGATGCCTCCTGCAGGCAGCAGAAATCGTTCAGACCATGGAAGCCGTCCGGCAGCGGCTCAGCGTAGAGCTCCGGCGATTCGTGACGGCCATTGTCCGCCAGTTCCGCGCGCAGCAGGGCTTCCCGTTCCGGGGAAAGGCCCCGTTGCCTGAGCTGATCGAAGTATGTCTGCAGGGCATCATTCATAGTGACCATCATCGCCCATTCAGGGCGTCAGGGGTTTCTTTCTAGTTTTCATCTTCCTGGGTGCAGAAGTACTCGATGGTTTTTTCAGCACAGGTCCGGCAGTAGTGCAACTTGTTCAGCATGGTTTCGATGATCCGGTCGTAGAGTTTCTGGTTCTCCTCGTTGGTCCGGTTGGCCAGCGCCCCGATGAGGCTTCCTGCGCCGGCAATGTCACTTTTCAGCCGCACATCGGTAACCGCCTTGACCAGCTCCAGGTTGTCCATGAAGTCGTAGGAGGGCTCCACGGAGATTTTCTGGCCATAGATCTTGCGGATGGCGGTGCGGAAGGTTTCGCGCTGCTCCTCGGTCTTGAGGCCGAGGCGTTCTTCGATGTTCCGCACGAAGCGCTCGTCGATCTTGAGCGCCTTCAGCTTGCCGGTCTGGGGGTCCTTGTATTTCCATATCTTGTCCGGGCCCAGGTTTTCCGCGTCGATGCCGATGACCATGTTGACATAGTTCATGACATCCTTGCGGATGGCAAAGGGCTCGTCCATGTAGGCGTTGAACATCTCGGTCATGATCCGCTCGCGGTAGAGCCCCTTGGCGATCTTCAGGTCGTCCAGGTACTTGGCCCGGTCGCTCGCCTCGACCACGTAGTCGAGGATGACCCGCTCCAGGGCCTTGAAGGTGTCCAGGGCGACCATGCACCTGCCTTCGTTGGTCTCCGAGCTTTCAGCCATGAGCTGGATGGCCCGTCCCAGGTTGCGCTGCCCGAGACCTTTCTGGCCGAACCGCTTGGTGATATCCGGTTCCTGGTTGAGGGTGTCGATCACCTCGGCCAGGGTCTTCATGCTCTTCTCGCCGGCGATCTCGCCGGCAGCCAGCTTCATGGTCTCCACCGGGGTGAGCTTTTCCGAGCGGGGGAGCCGGGAGAGGACCACGGAGACCGAGCCGGCATAGTTCAGGTTCGGGTCCTGGTGCAGTTCTTCGCGGGTGATGGTAGTCTTGGTCTCGCTGCCGATGGCATAACTGGTCAGCTGCTCCTGCATCCGGTAATTGGTGTTGTGGGAGACGTAACAGATGCGGCAGCGGTCGATGATGGGGGCCTCTTCCTTTTCGGCCAGGAAGCGGTTGAATTCCGAGTTGTTGCTGGTGGCGATGATCAGGGTGTCGATGGGCCACTTGTAGCCGTCCATCTCGATCACCCGGTTCTGGATGACCCCCAGGTAGACCTGCACCAGGTCCTTCTTGTTTTTGTAGATCTCGTCGGCAAAGTGGATGCCGCCGCCGCCGACCCTGGCCAGGGCGCCGCGCCGCAGGTCGAAGCGGTAGGGGTTGTTGGTGTCTGTGATATGCAGGAGTCGCTGGATCGATTCCTCTCCCAAAAGGTCGACGGCTGACGAGGTGATCTTGTCCTTGGCCGGGTACTTGCCGGTTATGGTGCCGAGGCTTTCGGAGAGCGGCACCGCCACGATATCGATATGGTTTGTCAGCATATCCTTGATATTGCCGTCGGCGTGGATGCGGATGTCGTTCCAGATGTAATCGCTGCAGGCGCCCAGAGGCCGGTAATTCTCATAAAAGGTATCCAGCGCCTTGTCGGTGAAACCGAAGGTTTTGGCGAGGTAGGCCCTGGTCTGCGCCTGGTCGGGGAACAGATTCATGGCCAGGATCAAGGGGTCTTCATAGGTCTGGGATTCGATGGTGGCGATCCGGCCGTAACTCCCCAGTTTGTCCATATTGATGAAACGGAAGGTGTACTTGCGGTTCAATTCCTCGCTGAGGAATTCGCGATAGCGGGAGCAGAGAAACTCGACGAAAAAGGTCTTGCCGTTGCCCGGTTCGCCGACGAGGACAAAGGCCATCTCTTTGCTGGAGCCCCCTTCGGCGGCATCCTTCACAAAGGAGACGAAGCTGTTTATTTCGTCGAACATGCCGATGGGGTGCTTCCTGCCGGTGCGGAAGATCTTGAAGTCGTAGGTGGTTCTGCCGTTTACCACGACCTTTTCGATCTCATGTTCAAGAATCATCCGGGCCACGCCCTGAAAGGTGTTCTCAAATTTCCGCTTTCCCGCCTTGACCTCTTTCAGGTGATGCTCAAGGGTATGCTGAGCTGGCATACGTCCCTCCGTCGTGCAGTTCCTGGGGTGAGTTCGCAACTTGTTTAGAAATTATTCACCTTGATCTCCTTTTTGCAAGCCCTGGCAGCCAGAATTATTGGGAAAAAACAAAAGGGAGCGGATCCTCGGATCCGCTCCCTTTGCGTTTGTCTAAAGCAACGTGCTGTTTGACCGGAGTTTGTCCCGGTTACAGCATGCCGCCCATACCACCCATGCCGCCCATGCCGCCCGGCATTGCGGGCATTGCGGATTCATCTCTCGGCTTCTCGGCAACCATCGCCTCGGTGGTGAGCATGAGGCCGGCAACCGACGCTGCGTTCTGCAGGGCGCAGCGGGAGACCTTGGTCGGGTCGATGATCCCGGCCTTGAGCATGTCGGTGTACTCGTCATCGGCAGCGTTGTACCCGAATGCATCGGTGCCGTTCCTGACCTTGTCGACGACGATGGAACCGTCCACGCCGGCGTTCTGCGCGATCTGGCGGATCGGCTCTTCCAGGGAGCGCTTGATGACGTTGACGCCGAACTGCTGCTCGGTCGGGAGGCTGAGCTCGTTGAGGACCGACAGTGCGCGGATATAAGCGACGCCGCCTCCGGGGACGATCCCTTCGTCGACTGCAGCGCGAGTGGCGTGGAGTGCGTCCTCGACGCGTGCCTTCTTTTCCTTCATTTCGGTCTCGGTTGCAGCACCGACCTTGATCACGGCAACGCCGCCAACCAGTTTCGCCAGTCGCTCCTGGAGCTTTTCGCGATCATAGTCGCTGGTGGTTTCTTCGACCTGGGCGCGAAGCTGCTTGACGCGGCCCTGGATGTCGGCTTCCTTGCCGTCGCCGTCGATGATGGTGGTGTTGTCCTTGTCGATGGTGATCCGCTTGGCAGTGCCGAGTTGGTCGAAGGTGGTCTGCTCAAGCTTGAAGCCGAGTTCTTCGGAGATCACGGTGCCGCCGGTCAGGATGGCGATGTCTTCCAGCATTGCCTTGCGGCGGTCGCCGAAACCGGGGGCCTTGACGGCGCAGATATTGAGAACGCCGCGCAGCTTGTTGACGACGAGCGTGGCAAGCGCCTCGCCTTCGATGTCCTCGGCGATGATCAAGAGCGGACGACCGGACTTGGCGGTCTGCTCCAGAACCGGGAGCAGGTGCTTCATGTTGCTGATCTTCTTGTAGTGGATCAGGATATTGGCGTTTTCCAGGTTTACTTCCATCCGCTCCGGATCGGTGACAAAGTAGGGGGAAAGGTAACCTTACCTTTCCCGTCGAACTGCATCCCTTCAACGGTTTCCAGGCTGGTCTCCATGGCCTTGGCTTCTTCGACGGTGATGACGCCTTCCTTGCCGACCTTTTCCATGGCCTGGGCAATGATGTCGCCGATGGTCTTGTCGTTGTTGGCCGAGATGGTGCCGACCTGGGCGATTTCCTTGTGGTCCTTGATCGGCTTGGAGAGCTTCTGCAGTTCGGCGACGAGGGTTTCTACCGCCTTGTCGATGCCGCGCTTGATTTCCATCGGGTTGTGACCTGCCGCAACCAGCTTGGAACCCTGCTGGTAGATGGCCTGGGCCAGGACCGTCGCGGTGGTGGTGCCGTCACCGGCAACATCGGAGGTCTTGGAGGCAACCTCTTTCACCAGCTGGGCGCCCATGTTCTCGAACTTGTCTTCGAGTTCGATCTCCTTGGCAACCGTGACGCCGTCCTTGGTGATCAGCGGCGAGCCGAACGACTTGTCGATGATGACGTTGCGCCCTTTGGGGCCGAGGGTAACCTTCACCGTATTGGCAAGGGTGTTGACCCCTTTGAGAATGGCATTGCGACCTTCCTGGTCAAACTTGATAATCTTTGCTCCCATGAAATGTATCCTCCTTGGTTCGATAATTTAATTCTGGCAGAAGCTGAAACGCGACACAGCAAAATGTACCAGCTGCAAGGCAGCGCGAAGGGTTGAATCGCGAGGCGTACCTGGAAGGTACGTTGAGTGGTTCGGCCCGCAGCGCAACACCGCAGATGGTCATTTGGCGAAGTCGCCTTATTCCATGATGCCCAGGATGTCGTCTTCCCGCATGATGAGGAATTCCTCTCCCTCAACCTTGATTTCGGTGCCGGCATATTTGCCGAACAGCACCTTGTCGCCGGCTTTCACGTCGATGGGGATGATCTTGCCGTCTTCGGTCTTCTTGCCGTTGCCAACTGCTACGACTTCACCTTTTTGCGGCTTTTCCTTGGCGGTTTCGGGGATGAAGATCCCGCCTGCGGTCTTGCTCTCCTCTTCAAGCCTCTTGACGATGATGCGGTCCTGCAATGGTCTCAGTTTCATGCGTGTACATCTCCTTTCATTGAGTGAATAAATTGTTTGGTGGAAAAAAATTAGCACTCATGGATGGTGAGTGCTAATACGAGAGCCAATATAACCACCCCTCTCTAAAAAATCAAGGGCCTTGTCGAAAAAATTATTTTCGGTTGGCGAGGGCGGTGATGACCTTGCTGGCGAGTTCGCGGGCCAGCCTTCGAGCCAGTTTCAGTTTTTCCTTATCCAGGGTCGACTGATCGTGGTCGAAGAAACCGTCCAGCGGGAGAAAGACCTCGAAGGTGGGGGCAGTCTTGCCGGGTTCGGTGAGGGATATTCTTGAACGGATGCGGAGTTCGGTCTGGCAGCATCCGGAGTTTTCGACATAACTCCAGAGTTCGCCGCTCAGGTAGGTCTGCTTGGCCAGCCATTCCTTGTCGACGTCGCCGAGATCGCCCTTGATGATTTCGAAGAGATGGATGCCTGCTTGGTCCCTCTTTTCGTTGAGAACGCAACGACGAGTAACGGGCATATCTTGAACAGCATGGTACAGCGACTTTTTACCATTTCCTCTTTGCCATCTCTTCCTGGAAGAATTTCTGGTACAGCACTTCCCAATCGCGGCTGCCCGGAACCTTTGCCTGCGCATAGGAAGCGAGCTTTTTCCTGACCACGCCATCCACTTCCTCATTGACGGAGAAATAGCCGGTCAGCGACTGCTTGATCAAGGCCAGTGCCCGGGCTTCGTCGGGGAAATCGGCCAGGTCGTCCCCCCAGATCTTGTCCATGATCTTGTGGGCCAGGTGGGATATCCGGTCTTCGCTTATTTTCATATGGTTCCCCATGGGTGTTCGTGGCGTTCTGCGTATGGCAGGGCTGCTGCAAGGCGTGCCCCGGTACAGGTCAGAGGACGATCTTGCGCTCTTTTGCCAGCTTTTCCTTGATCATCCTGAGCATCTTGTGGCGGTCGATCTCTCCGCCGCCCCCGGTAGCGCGAAGGGTCTTTTCCAGAAGCGCCTCGGCGTCCTTTTCCAGCGAATCCTCGGCCTTCAGATCGGCAGTAATGGCGGCCCGAATGGCTGCCAGGATGCTGCCGCGCTCAGCTTTGAGCTGCACCAGGCCGCTCTGGGAAAGGTCGGTCATGACCTTCTCGGCGATCCGCGCTACTTGTTCGTCCTTGAGATGCATGATGATCCTTTTCCCGCATGGGATGACGTTCCGGTGTTATTGTACAGATTCCGTTGCCAATTGCAACGCGTCCGCTGCCGCCTCTTTGTCCGTGGCCTAGAGGCGGTCGAGGTACGCCTTGGCTTCTGCTGCGAGTTCGGGCGAATCGAGCAGCACTGAGAGCTCGTTGTTGTGCAGCAGGGCGCTCTGGGTGAGGTTGTGGCTGCCGAGATAAACGTAACGGCTGTCGATGATGGCTACCTTGGTGTGGGTGGTTGTCCGCGGTGAATCGAAAAAGACCTTGATGCCTGCGCGACTCAGAATGGCTGCGGTACGGTGATTGCTTTCGTTGAGAGAGCTCCGGTTGTCGCCGGATTCCCGTTCCAGCAGCACGGTCACATCTACTCCGCGTGTTTTCGCACGGGTCAGCTCGTCGGCAATACGCTGGGGCAGGTTGCTGCGGGCATCGGTTGTCTTGAAAAGGAAATAGGAAAAAACGATGCTGGTGCGTGCCGAACGGACACCCTGGAGAAGGGCTTCGGAAAATTCCCGGTTCCTGAGCAGGGTCGTGCGGGTGGCAAAGGTCCCTGCAGCGGCAATATCGCAGGTCAGTGCACAGGCGAGCAGCAGCATGGCTGTCAGGCGGGCCACCGGCAGCCGGTGGCGGCCAGCGCCAGCTGATTCGGCAATGGAGATCACTTCAGGATATCCATGACCTTGTCGAAGAAGCCCTTCCGCATGGGGTGCACATCCTCACCGCTGATACGGGCGAATTCCTCCAGAAGGTCGCGCTGCTGCCGGTTGAGGTTGGTCGGGGTCTCAACCCGCATGATCACCAGCTGGTCGCCACGGCCATAACCCTGCAGGACCGGAATCCCCTTGCTGCGGAGACGGAAGATCCTTCCCGATTGCGTTCCTTCGGGGATCTTCAGGGAGACCTGCCCTTCCAGGGTCGGTATCTCGATCTCACAGCCCAGGGCTGCCTGGGTGAAGCTGATGGGGATTTCGCAGAGGACATCGTTCCCCTCGCGGGTAAAGAGCGGATGCTCCTTGACGTTGATCAGGACATAGAGATCGCCGTTTGGCCCCCCCTTGGTTCCCTGGCCCCCCTCGCCGGACAGCTTTAGCCGGTTGCCCGTCTCCACACCGGGAGGAACCTTGACCGAAAGGGTCTTGGAATCCTTGACGCTGCCGGTTCCGCGGCAGGTGGCGCAGGGGCTGTCAACGACCCGGCCTTCCCCGTTGCAGTGGTTGCAGGTCCTGCTGACGCTGAAAAAGCCCTGCTGGAATCTGACTTGCCCGGCACCGCGACAGGTGGGGCAGGTCTTGGGCTCGGTGCCCGGTTTGGCGCCGGAACCGCCGCAGGTGGCGCAACGTTTGGCATAGGGGACATCGATCTTTGTCTCCAGCCCGTTGGCGGCGTCCTCGAACTTGATGTCCAGGGTG
The DNA here is from genome assembly GCA_016223015.1 of Geobacter sp. Taxonomy (GTDB): domain Bacteria; phylum Desulfobacterota; class Desulfuromonadia; order Geobacterales; family DSM-12255; genus Geoanaerobacter. The sequence continues at coordinate 23,689 of JACRPV010000179.1, forward strand.
TACTGCAGGTCGTCGCCACGTCTGCCACGGCTCCGCTGACGACCGTCTCCGCCGAAGATATCGCCGAAGATGTCGGAAAAGATATCACTGAATGGGGTCCCTGCGCCGAAACCGAAACCGCCTCCCGAGAAACCGCCCGCATTGACCCCGGCATGGCCGAACTGGTCGTACTGGGCCCGCTTCTGGGCATCGGAGAGGACTTCATAGGCCTCGGAGAGCTCTTTGAATTTGTCCTCTGCCGCCTTGTCTCCAGGATTTTTGTCCGGATGGAACTGGATCGCCAGTTTGCGGTAGGCCTTCTTGATCTCGATGTCCGATGCATTGCGGTGGAC
>JACRPV010000068.1 GCA_016223015.1 Geobacter sp.
CCAACCTCAACACCCTGCTGAAGACCGCGGAAACCTGTCATGCGGCCAATCAGCCGGAAGAAGCCTATCAATACTACCTGCAGCTGGCCCAGCAGCTCATGGGCAAGGCAGACAAGACCCCCCTGACCCAGCTCTGCGACCGTATCTCCGCCCTCTACCCGAACAAGGGTTCAGTCATCCTCAATCTGGTCTCCGGTCAGATCCAGCGCGGCGAAACCACGCCGGCACTGGCCACGCTCAGGGAAATCATCACCCACGACCCGGCCAATCTGGCGGCATGGTACCTCTTGAGCGACGCACTCCGCACGTCCGGCGATTCGGGGCAGCTCCGGGATATCCTCACTGCACTCTGCCAGCGTTTTCCCGAGGAATGCCGCCCACGGGAAGAACTCATCGAACTCGCCATCGCCACCGGAGATCTGGAACAGGCCCTGGAAATCCTCGGGGAATCACGATCACTCCTGTTGGCAAACTGTCGCAGCGAAGCACTGGAGCGGTTCTATACCGGGCTGCATGACCAGGCGCCCAACGATACCAGGCCTTTGCAAGGCCTGGCCTGGCTCCATGCCGAGACAGGCGACAGCGACAAGCTTGCGGCAGTAAACGTCCGCCTCACCGCCCTTGCCCCGCAGGAGACGGCGGAGGAACCGGCAGCAGCCGACTCTACAGACCTGTCCGGACCGGATTATGAGGCGCTCTCGCCGTTTCTTACCGCTCCGGGCGACGAGTTGGCCGACCTCTCTGTTGCACCTGAACGGGAGATCCCCCTGGCGGCAGCCGGGTCAGACGAACCGATCCCCGAATGGGAAGAAGAGATCGACCTCGGCATTGACGACGATCTGCCCGCTTCCCTGCCGGAAGCAGAGACAACGGTCAGTGCCTGGCCCTCCCCGGAAGCTGGCGAAGTGCCGGCCAATGAGCCGTTCCCGATCCCTGACGTCGACGAGGAGGCTTTCCGGTTCGACGATGTATTGCCGGGAGTTGCAGAGGAAGCACTGGAGCCGGGCAGCGCCGAAGATGCCGTGGAACCGCTCCGGGTTACCCTGACCATAGCCGATCCCCTTCCGGTGGAGGCATTCCTCCTGCAGGAAGAAGAGCCGATCCAGCCTCCTTTCGTACCGGAAGAGCCGGAACAGCTCCAGGCCCCCGACACTCCCGCTTCCGATTGGGAGGCCACGATAGAGGGCATCGACGCCTTGATCTCCTCGCTCAACCTGACAGAAGACGGGCTCGCTGCCGACGAGTCCTTCGAGCCGGCGCGGACAACGGGCAGTGCCGGCCCGGAAGAGGCGGGAGAATCCCTGTTCTCCCTGGACGAGATACCCGACTTCCGCGATCTTCTCGACGAGACCCCCTCGGCAACGGAGAGAGCGGCAGGCACCGCACCTGCCGGGAAATATGACCTGGACGACCTCTTTACCGCCTTCAAGAAAGGGGTCGGCGAGCAGCTGGATGCGACCGACACCGAATCCCACTACGATCTGGGGATAGCCTACCGTGAGATGGGTCTGTTCGACGATGCCGTGGCCGAATTCCGCGCCGCTTCGGTCGATCCGGCCAGGGCTGCCGACTGCGCCTGCCTGGAAGGGATCTGCTGGCGGGACAAGGGAGACCTTGCCGCGGCCGAGGAGGCCTTCAGCAAGGGGCTTCAACTGGCATCACTCTCGACCGAATCAATGCTCAATCTCAAATACGAGCTGGCATTCCTCTATGAATGCCTGGACCGCCCCGACGATGCCATCACCCTCTACCGGGAGATCGTCCGGGCCAACCCCGGACTGCGCGACTCCCAGTTACGGCTCTATAAGCTGGGGGGCGAGGAGATCCAAGACCTGCTCGACGACGAACTGATCGATCTGGAAGAGGATAAGGAACCCTGACCCTGGCAGCATCCCCTGCCGCACATTTTTTTGTACAGTATACTCGCCCCGCACATCTGGCCCGATCCCCGTAGACCAGCATCCAGCAACGGTTTCCCCTGCCCTCCCCGCTCATTCCCGTATGACTTTTTCATACAAGCCGATCGCTCCCCAGAGGTGCCACCCGGCTCTTCCCAAAAGCAGAAAAATCATTTTGCACATGATTCCAGCACATTATATACATTTTATAATTATCTGTTAATCTTGGTATGCCTGCTGCAATAACTTATTACAAAAGCAAACGCCAGCAGGACAAACATAAAGGAGGATGTCATGAAATCCCTGATCAGCGCAACCATCGCAGCACTCGCACCGACCGCAACCGCTTTCGCAGCTTCCGGCGCACGGGAAGACAACAGCGGCATCTATTCAACCATCTTCCTCGGCCTCTGCGCCCTGATCGTCATAGGACAGCTCGTACCGGCCGCCATGGTCATGCTGGGATTCGCCAAGGGCCTGAGGAAGGAAGCCAAAACGGAAGCATGAAGGAGGTGACATGACAACAGAAGGATGCAACACCTGAAAGGGCCGCACGAGTAGCGGCCCTTTCCATTTCCCCTCCCAGGCACCGGTATCCGGCGCGTTTCCGCCCCTTCCCATTTTCCCCATTTCCTGCTAAACTTCGTTGTTCTTCGCAACTGCGACATCTTTCACCATGGAGACGCACCATGAAATACATCAGCACCAGAGGGGGCATTGCACCGGTCGGATTCCGCGAAGCAGTGATGATGGGGCTTGCGACCGACGGCGGCCTCCTGCTGCCGGAGGCGATCCCGGTCATCGACCGGGCCACCCTCGCCTCCTGGAAGGGGCTCAGCTACCAGGAGCTGGCATTCCGGATCATCTCGCTCTTTGCCGACGATATCCCGGCCGATGACCTGCGGCGGCTGATCGACCGTTCCTATGCGACCTTCACCCACCCGGAGATCACGCCGGTGGTCCACCAGGACGGGCTCTACATCCTTGAGCTGTTCCACGGACCGACCCTGGCGTTCAAGGACGTGGCGCTGCAACTCTTGGGCAACCTCTTCGAATACCTCCTGCACGAGAGCGGACAGAAACTGAACATCGTCGGCGCCACCTCGGGCGACACGGGGAGCGCTGCCATCCATGGCGTCCGGGGCAAGGAGAACATCAACATCTTCATCCTCCACCCCCAGGGAAAAACATCGCCGATCCAGGCGCTGCAGATGACCACGGTCACCGACCCCAACGTGCACAACATAGCGGCGCGGGGCACCTTCGACGACTGCCAGAACATCGTCAAGGCGCTCTTCAACGACCTCGCCTTCAAGGAGGAGTACTCCCTGGGGGCGGTCAATTCCATCAACTGGGCCCGGGTCCTGGCCCAGGTGGTCTATTACTTCTACGCCTGGTGCCGGGTCTCCGGACAGGAGAACGAGCAGGTGGTCTTCGCGGTCCCCACCGGCAACTTCGGCGACATCTTTGCCGGCTACGTGGCAAAACGGATGGGGCTCCCCATCGACAAGCTGCTTCTGGCCACCAACGAGAACAACATCCTGAGCCGGTTCATCGCCCATGGAGACTACTCCGTCGGGACTGTGGTCTCCACCGTTTCCCCCTCCATGGACATCCAGGTCGCCTCCAATTTCGAGCGCTACCTCTTCTACCTTTTCGGAGAGGAGCCGGCCAGGGTGCGCCAGGCCTTTGCCGATTTCGCCGCATCCGGCAGGATGGAATTCACCGAAGCGGAGATGGCGAGGGTCAGGGAGGAGTTTCTCACCCGCTCCGTCAACCAGGCGGAGACCCTGGCAACCATCGCCGCCTTTCACGCCGAGACCGGCTACCTCCTTGACCCGCATACCGCAGTCGGGGTCAAGGCGGCCCAGGATGCCGTCGCCCCGGACCGGATCGCTGTCTGCCTGGCCACGGCCCACCCTGCCAAGTTTGGCGAGGCGGTCGAGAAGGCCACCGGGACTGCGCCTCCCCTGCCGGCCTCACTGCAGGGGATCGACAGACTCCCCAGCCGCTGCGAGGTCATGGATGCCGACCTGGAGCAGGTGCGGCGCTTCATCATCGAAAATTGCCGCGTGCAGCCCTGACCGATGGGAGATAAGCGCCTCTTCGCTGAACTTGCGCACCGGTATGCCTCCCCATGAGCCTGGACTGGCGCGATATCGATACCGTGCTCCTGGACATGGACGGCACGCTCCTGGACCGGCACTTCGACGACCATTTCTGGCTGGAGCATGTCCCCAAGACCTGGAGCGCGAAGCACCGCGTCCCGCTCGACCAGGCAAAGAAGCGGCTCTACGCAATGTTCCGCTCCCAGGAGCGGACCCTCAACTGGACCGACCTGGACTACTGGTCGGAGCAGCTCGGCCTGGATATCCCGCTCCTCAAGCAGGAGGTCGACCACCTGATCG
>JACRPV010000180.1 GCA_016223015.1 Geobacter sp.
GCCTACCTGAGCGGTTTCGTCGGCACTGAGCTGGATGTTCTGGTTTTGAAGCAGCAGGGGGCCGGCGTCTGGAGCGGCCTTTCGCGAAACTACCTGACCGTCGGCTTCAGCGGTCATGCTGATCTTGCCAACACCGAGGTCCGGGTCCGCGTTACCTCGGTACGCGGCTCCTCCCTTTCCGGCGATTACGTCGGCCCTTTACCGTAGGCCTTTTCCGGGCATGCCCCGTTGATCCCTCCCCACAACCATCATGAAAAGCTTCTGAACCGCTCCACTGCCTCGGGAATGGTCGCCTCGGTAATGTTGCCGAATGCCAGGCGGAGGTAGCGTGTCAGGCCGGGGCCGAAGACCTCGCCGGGGAGGGTGAGCACCCCTGCCTCTTCCACCAGCCGTCTGGCCACCTCGCGCCCGCTCAGGTCGGGAAAGGGGTGACGGACCCAGGCGAAAAATGCGCCGCTGGTTACCAGCTCAAAGTGGTTGCCGGGTTGCGTGAAGAGTCCTTTCAGGAGGTCGTGGCGGCGCTCCATCAGGTCCCGGTTTTCGGCTACCCACTGGTCAAGGTGCTCTGCCCCGTATTTGACGGCAAGTTGGGTGAGGCGCGGATGACGGACCGTCATCGAGTCCTGGGCCTTCAAGATCTGGCTGATGAATCCACCTGAGGCAGCCAGCATGCCGGCACGGAAACCGGTGAGGGCATAGGTCTTGCCGAAGGACATGATATGGATGAAATGATCGTCCCAGTCGGGCCGTTCAAAGAGACGGTGCGGTTGGACCCCGCCGGGGATGAAGTCGCTGTAGGTTTCGTCCAGCACCAGGGCGATCCCTTTGTAGCGGGCGAGTTCGTAGAGTTCGTCGATGATCTCAGGCGGTGTCACCGCACCGGTCGGGTTGCTGGGGGTAACCAGGAGGATGGCGCGGGTTTGCGGGGTGATGAGGCGGGCAATGGCTGCCGGCTGCGGGATGCCCCCTTCTTCCGGGACAAAAGGGGCTGCGATGGCGCGGATGTTGAGGATTTCCAGCGCCATGGGATGGTCGAAGTATGCCGGTTCCTGGATGATGACCTCGTCTCCCGGCTGGCAGAGTCCGAGCATGGCGAGCCAGAATGCCTGGCTGGCTCCGACGGTGAGGCAGAGCTGTCCGGGTGAGAGGCGTCCCCGGTACGTGCGCGCATAGCGGGAGCAGATCGCCTCGCGCACCTCAAGCAACCCTTCGTCGGGCGTGTAGCGGGCGATGGACGGGTCGTCGAGGAGCATCTTCAGGTGCTCGATCATCCCGCCTGCAGGGGGATAGGCCGGCACCGCCTGGCAGAGATCGACCAGAGGCGGTCCGCCGGGTCGACGTCCGGCGATCCAGCCGGTTACCTCGGTGATCGGGGGAGGGTGTACCCTGGAAAAGGATTCAGCTGTGCGATAGTTCATGGCGCGCTCCGGGATTCGACGTCTGCCCGTACTCTACTCGATTGCGGCCCGATCCGCAAGACAGGTGAACCGCAGGTTCTTGATTCCGGTCAAGCCGGCCGACCCCTTTTTGTGGTACGTTTAATATATAAGAAGCGGCAGGAGATGCCGCAATCCGGAACTCTGGAGGATGCCATGGACGGGAACGAAACGAGACAGGCACAATTGATGACCCTCAACCAGGTGGTGGACTACCAGGCCGGCGCGGTGGTCAGCAAGACCCTGGTGGACAAGAAGATCGGCACGATCACGGTTTTTGCCTTTGCCGCGGAACAGGGGCTGTCGGAGCATACCGCCCCGTTCGATGCGGTGGTGCAGGTGATCGACGGCGAGGCGAAGGTAACCGTGTCCGGCAAGGACTACCAGGTCTCGGCAGGGCAGATGATCATCATGCCGGCCAACCAGCCCCATGCCCTGCGGGCCGAACAGCCGTTCAAGATGGTCCTGGTGATGATCCGGGCCTGAGGTCGTTGTCGGGTGACAGGTGGTCCCGGTATTTTGCGCCCCTACCAAAGTGTTATGAAAACATGCTCACAAAGTCTCGCTTTGCCCTGGCAAGCGAAGAATTGGAGCCTGTTCGACATTCCACAACTCCTGTGGAAAGTGCTGTGGAAAAGATGGTGGGGGCGTAACACAACTGTCACGAAAACTAACCGGATTCTGCAAATTGCACAAAAAATGTGCAATAGGGAAATCGACCGATTTTTGCCAAAAAAGCCATATATTTCAGCCTGTTGTGCAACTATCGGAAATGGCAAAACAATCTGTTGTCAAGTGGTTTTTTTGTTTTTTTTGTTCGCGAGCCCTCCCATTGGTTTCAATAGCATCGTGTTTTAAAAATCTTGACTTGCCGGGCCTGCTATGTTAAAAAATAACCCCTTTTAATTCAATGGGTTAAAAATGAGCAGGCAAGTGCGTACCCCGGTCTGCGGGAGGCAAGTCATGATGCAACAACTGGAGTGGACGGTAGGCGGGCTGCTTGATCAGATTGCGGAAACCTACCCGGACAATGATGCGCTGGTTTACCACGAACGGGGATTGCGCTATTCCTATCGGGAATTCAACCAGGTCTGCCGGCAGGTTGCCAAAGGGCTGATGAAGCTCGGCATCGGCAAAGGGGAAAACGTTGCCATCTGGGCCTACAACGTCCCGGAGTGGGTCATCCTCCAGTTTGCTACCGCCAAGATCGGCGCCATCCTGGTAACGGTCAACACTGCCTACAAGTCGGCCGAACTCGAATACATTCTCGACCAGTCCGACTCTACCACCCTGTTCATGGTCAAATCCTTCAAGGATACAGACTATGTTGCCACGCTGAACGCAGTGGTGCCGGAACTGGCTACCGCCAAACCGGGAACGCTCAGCACCCCCAAACTCCCCTTTCTCAAGAACGTGGTCTTTATCGGCGACGAAACTCCAGGCGGCATGCTCAACTTCGCCCGGATCGTCGAGATGGGGAAAGAGGTGTCCGATGCCGAACTGGCAGCCGTGGAGGCTACCCTTGACCGGCACGACACCATCAACATGCAGTACACCTCCGGTACCACCGGGTTTCCCAAGGGGGTGATGCTGACCCATCACAACCTGGTCAACAACGGTTTCGCCATTGGCGAATGCATGAAGTTCACTGAAAAGGATCGGCTCTGCATTCCGGTCCCGTTTTTCCACTGCTTCGGCTGCGTTCTAGGGGTCATGGCGAGCGTCACCCACGGTTCCACGATGGTGCCGGTGGAGATCTTCGATCCGCTCAAGGTGTTGCAGACCATTGAAAAGGAGCGCTGCACCGCGGTCCATGGAGTCCCCCCCATGTTCATCGCAGACGAGTCTTCGCCGGGCATTACCCAGACCCGTACCGAGGATTCGATCGAGCTGCGGGTGGCCACGGTGGGGCGGGCGCTGCCGGGAGCCGAGGTGAAGATCGTCGACATCGAGACCGGGGCCACTTTGCCGCCGGGCAAGCAGGGGGAGCTCTGTGCCCGTGGCTACATGGTCATGAAGGGGTACTACAAGATGCCGGAGGAGACCGCCAAGGTGATCGACGCCGACGGCTGGCTGCATACCGGCGACTTGGCCGCGATGGACGAGAACGGCTACTGCAAGATCACCGGCCGGATCAAGCAGATGATCATCCGTGGCGGCGAGAACATCTACCCCCGCGAGATCGAGGAGTTTCTCTACACCCACCCGAAGATCTCCGATATCCAGATTTACGGCGTTCCGGACAGGAAATACGGCGAGCAGGTGATGGCTGCCGTTATCCTCAAGAAAGGGGTGGAGATGACAGAACAGGAGGTGAAGGACTTCTGCAAGGGGCGGATCGCCAACTACAAGATCCCGCGCTACGTGAAGTTTGTCGACTCCTATCCCATGACCGCCAGCGGCAAGATCCAGAAGTTCAAGCTGCGGGAGATGGCCATCAAGGAGCTCCACCTGGAGGAAGACGGCACCGCTGCCTGACCCGTCTGTGGAAAACCGTTGCAGTTGACCGCCCGGAGCATCCCGCTACCGGGCGGTTTGCGTTTGTGGCGCCGCGCAGTCGGAGTCCGGGGGATCAGAGCTTGCGCATGAGGAAGGTCGAGTATTCTTCCATGATGCGGCTGTCGATCTGTTCGCAGCCTTCCCTGAGGAACCGCTGCTGGACATCGAACTTGTCCTGGAGAGGGATGCCGGAGAGGAGGAGGTAGCCGCCGGGGCGCGTCATGGCGACCATCTGGCTGCTCAGGGCCAGATGGATGTCCGCGTAGATGTTGGCGAGAAGCAGGTCGAACGAGCAGTCGGCAAGGCAGGCGAGCTCGCCGCAGACGCTCACGATCTGCTCTCCCATGTCGTTCAGGCGGACATTGTCCGCGCAGGAAACCGCTGCCTTCCAGTCGATGTCCAGAGCCACCACGTGGTTCACTCCAAGCCGCGCCGCAGCTATGGCAAGTATCCCGGTGCCGCTTCCCAGGTCCAGGGCATGCATGCCGCTCAACCCCGGCAATGCCGCGATAAACTCCAGGCAAGAAGCGGTGGTTTCGTGTTCGCCCGAGCCGAACGCCCCCTTCTTGCCCAGGATCAGGGGAATGGTGTCCGATTTGCTGATTATCTCCCCTTCGGGGACAATGGTGAACTGACCGATAGCAAAGGGCCTGAAGATCCGTCCGTACATTGGCATGCTCCTCATGGTGGGTTGCGGCTACGGTACACGTTTTTGCCGGCTCTGTGAAGGGGCTTGCAGGGAGAATCCCATTGTTTTCTCTGGACAGGCCGGGCGGAGATTGTGTATACACGTTTCTGCGGCGGACTGCTGCCAGAGTTGTCACCGGGAGGGATGCATGCAGGTACGGTGGATCATCCTCGGGAGTGTTCTTGCGCTGTTCATCATCTGTTTTATCGCCATCATCGTTGAGGAGACACTGCTTGGCGGCCGGCGCCGCCGCCGGATGGAAAAGAGCCTCAAGGAGCGGAAAAATGCGGATAACGCCAACAACTGAACTGGAATACCGCTGCCGGAGTCTGCAGGATCGCATGGCCGAGGCAGGGCTCGATGCTGTCATCATTGCCCAGAACGCCGATCTCTTCTATTTTGCCGGGACCATCCAGACCGGCAACCTGTATATCCCTGCCCAGGGGCAACCGCTCTACATGGTTCGCCGGGATGCAGCCCGGGCGCGGATGGAATCCGGCCTCAAAGAGGTGGTCCCCTTCTCGTCGCCCAGGGATATTCCGAAGATTCTCGCTGAATACGGTTATCCGGCACCGGTGCGGATCGGTCTCGAACTGGACGTTCTGCCGGTGAACTTTTTCGAGCGCTATCGCAAGATCTTCCCCGATGCAGTGTTTGTCGATGCCACCCCTCTCATCCGTCTGGTCAGGATGAAAAAGAGCAAGTACGAGATCCACTGTATGATGGATGCCGCCAATCAGGTGGACAAGGTCTATCGTCGGGCGTGCGAGGTGATCCGGGAGGGGATGACCGATATCGAACTCGCTGCTGAGCTGGAGTACGTTGCCCGCCGGGAAGGTCACCTGGGCCTGATCCGGATGCGGGTCTTCAACGGCGAGATGCTGTTCGGTCATACCTTTTCCGGCACTGACAGCGCGGTTCCTGCCTATACCGACACGCCTCTTGGGGGGATCGGCCCCAGCCCTTCCTTTGGCCAGGGGGCCAGCTACAAGCCGATCGGCCGCAATGAGCCGATCGTCATCGACTTTGCCGGGAGCTACGACGGGTATCTGGTGGATCAGACCAGGATCTTTTCCCTTGGCCCTTTGTCGGACCGTCTGCGTCGTGGCTATGACGACATGCTCAAGGTTCAGCAGCTGATGGTGGAACTGGCACCCCAACGACCCACCTGGGGAGCGCTCTACAATGCCTGTCTGGAGTTGGCGGTCAAGCTCGGTTATGCAGACAGCTTCATGGGCGCCAAGGCGAGTCAGGTTTCGTTTATCGGCCACGGTGTCGGTGTGGAAATCGACGAATACCCGTTTATTGCCCGCGGTTTCGATGAGATGGTAATGGAGCCGGGGATGGCCTTTGCCTTTGAACCGAAAGTCGTCTTTCCCGGCGAGGGTGCAGTCGGGATCGAGAATACCTTTTATCTTGCCGATGACGGTTCTCTCAAACGGTTGACCCATTCCCCGGACGAACTGGTTATCCTCTGATCTGACGCAAAATTTTTGTTGATTTTAATTTTTGCCAATGTTATAAGTGCCTAACCATTTTTGTATACAGTATATCGAATCGGTGTTCCAACATCACGACAGTTCTACAGAATCTGTCGCTGTCATGGCCTTTTTGGGGCTGTGAATAATGTATGCAGAGCCACCAGTGAAGGAAAGGAGGGGGGAAACGGTTTAGTCTAGTAGGTTTTTCTGGCTTGCAATGAAGGCTCGTTTTCATCCAAAAACCCCAACAGACGAAAGGAGAGCTAGCAACATGGCACTGAAGGACACTCTTAAACAGAAAATCGAAGAATTCCGCCCTCGCACCACCAAACTCGTGAAAGAGTTCGGCAAGGTCATCATCGACCAGGTAACCATCGATCAGGCAATCGGTGGTGCCCGTGATATCCGCAGCTTGGTAACCGATATCTCCTATCTTGATCCGCAGGAAGGTATCCGTTTCCGCGGCAAGACTATCCCCGAGACCTTCGAAGCTCTCCCCAAGGCCCCCGGTTCTGACTATCCGACCGTTGAATCCTTCTGGTACTTCCTCCTCACCGGCGATGTCCCGACCCAGGCTCAGGTAGACGAAGTTGTTGCAGAATTCAAAGTTCGCCAGGTAGTTCCGCAGTACGTTTTCGACGCAATCCGCGCTCTGCCGAAAGAGAGCCACCCGATGGTCATGCTGTCGGTAGGTATCCTCGCCCTGCAGAAAGACTCCAA
>JACRPV010000181.1 GCA_016223015.1 Geobacter sp.
CGCAACCCAATAATATCAGATGGTTACCTTTGAAGCTCGACTTTTATGCGGTTAAATTAACTTTATTCGGTTTCCTGCATACACTTTTGCAAGAGGCTCTACTGAACTGGTAATTTTGGAAGCCACTCACATGAAAGTATTCAAGGCTCCTCCTGTAGAATGGATTACTGACCGGGTTTCCAATATTAAAGAAGTGCTGGAAGAAAAAACAGAGCAGTCAGCCTTACTGATTCGAAAACTTATGGGGCAAATCAGACTAAAACCGGTCACTCCAGACATTGGTAAGCCATATCTCGTTGCGATTTCAAAATTCCAACCCCTTGCTTTATTCGAAGAAAAAAGGCCGTCTCCAAAGAAGGAGCGGCCTTTATCTTCAACATCCGACACCGATTGGGACGGTGGTGCGAATGCGCGTCAGTAATGGTGGAGGTGGCGGGAATCGAACCCGCGTCCGAAGATCATCCACAAAAGGCGTCTACATGCTTATACCAGTTTTTGATTTAACCACCCGAAACTCCACTGGCCGGGATTTCCGGGGAGCGATCCTGCTTTGATTTCGCATCCGGGCCACAGGCGCTCCCTTCAGCTATCCCACTAAAATGACGATTCTTCCTCCCCCGCGGGAGAAGGTCGGAGAATCGGTAGCAGGTTATTAAGCTGCTACGGCGTAATTATAGTTATCGGCGTCTATATCGCCCCGGATTGTTTAACGAGCCACCCGGACCTCGGCATGCAACCTTTGCTTATTATCCCCGTCGAAACCTGGACACCCCCATATTGTGTTTTCTACCTCTCTCTTTACTATACGTGTTCAACCCACCGATGTAAACAGCCAAGAAACCATCGTCACCCCTTCTGCCGCTCCTTCAGAGCCTGGGCCATATCCCGCTTCTGATCCTTTTTTTTCATATCTTCGCGTTTATCATACAGCTTCTTCCCTTTGGCCAGTCCCAGTTCGACCTTTACCAGGCCATTCTTGAAGTAGAGCCGCAGAGGTATCAGGGAATAGCCCCGCTCCTGGGTCTTGATGAACAGCTTGCCGATCTCGTTCTTGTGAAAAAAGAGCTTGCGCACCCTGTCGGGGTCGTGGTTTTCACGATTGCCAAAATCATAGGGCGAGATGTGCAGGTTATGGAGAAAGATCTCTCCGCCGCGCACCAAGGCAAACGCATCGTTCAGGTTCGCCTTGCCGAGACGAAGCGATTTTACCTCGGTCCCCTGCAGGACAATCCCTGCCTCGAATTTCTCTTCGATGAAATAGTCGTGGTAAGCCTTTTTATTGTTACTGATGAGCTTCTCTGCCATGGCCAGATAGTAGCAGAGAGGCCAGGGGACTGCAAGGGAAAGGGTTACGGGAGGTCAGAGCGAATGGACGATCTCACCCGTGCGGTAAACCGCGTGCAGGTACCCGGTTTCGAGGAGGGTAGCCGCCACCCGCCCCTTGTCGAGCGGACCTGCCGGCTGGATCACCTGGATGTTGGCCAGTCGTCCCGGCTCAAGCGTGCCGGCTTCCTGTTCCAGGTGCAGGGAACGGGCTCCTCCCACCGTTGCCAGCGCCAGGAGCTCGTCAGGGGAAAAGAGCCGGGGATACCGTTCATAGAGATAACGGATCTCGTCCCAGATGGACAGGGAATCATTACTCGCCAGAGAGTCGGTCCCCACCGCAAGGGGAATGCCCGCACTCTTGAAGAGCATGAAGGGGGGCGCACCGACGGCGAGCCGCTCGTTGCTGCGCGGGCAGAGTACGATGCTTGCCCCATGCTCCCTCATGCAG
>JACRPV010000182.1 GCA_016223015.1 Geobacter sp.
AGATCCCCAAACTGCTCGCGGTCATGCGGGAGCAGCAGGCCAATGTGACGATCGGTTCGCGCTTCATGGGCTGGAGCGAGGGGTACCGTTCCACCTTCATGCGCAGGTTCGGCATCCACCTGTTCGACGCGGTCAACTCGATCCTCATTGGCCAGCGCGTAACCGACAACACCTCCGGATTCCGCGCCTATGACAGCCGGGCGATCTATTTCCTGGCGCGCCACTACCCGGTGGATTACCCGGAGCCGGAGGCGGTCATCCTGCTCGGGAAGAACGGGTTCCGGCTGGCCGAGGCCTCCATCCGGATGCGCGAACGCCAGGCAGGGACATCGTCGATCTCCGCCATGAACGGCATCTACTACATGGTCAAGGTGCTGCTCGCCATTGTCATGACGGCGATGCGCAAGCCGATCGATGATGAGGAATGACCCCAGAATCTGCATCTTCCGCTTGACTTGACGCCTGTTTCCCGGTACCGTTCACGATATGAACGCTGCCGACCAAAAGTCGCTCGATACCTACAAAACCCTGCAGTTATTGTCCGAAATCGACCATGAACGGGAGATATCCCAGCGGGAGCTGTCCCGGCGCCTGGGGATCGCCCTCGGCCTGGTCAACTCCTACCTGAAGAACCTCGTCTCCAAAGGTTTCATCCGGATCAAGAACTTCCCGCGCAACCGCTACGCGTATCTCCTCACGCCGACCGGTGTCGCGGAAAAAAGCCGCCTGGCCTACGAGCATCTGAGCTATTTCACCAGCCTCTACACCATCGCCCGCCAGGATTATCAGCAGCTGTTCCAGGAGCTGTTCGCCGCAGGGGTCAGAACAGTGGCATTCTGCGGTGTCGACGAGGTGGCCGAGATCGCCTACCTGTCGATCCAGGGGACCGGTCTGCAGCTCTGCCGGGTCATGGATGACGAGCATGCCGGTGAGACCTTTTTCGGCCTGCCGGTGCTGAGCCTGACGGATGCCCTGCTCCTGGATGTCGGCTGTATTGTGGTGACGTCACTGAAGCGTGGCGGGAATTTACGCGAAGAACTGCTGCACAGGGGGGTCGACCCGGCATTGCTCCGGGCGCCCGGTGCGGCTCAACAGGAGGTTACACGATGAAAGTGGTCATCCTTGCCGGCGGTTTCGGCACCAGGATCAGCGAAGAGTCGCATCTCAAGCCGAAGCCGATGATCGAGATCGGCGGCCGGCCGATCCTCTGGCACATCATGAAGATCTACTCCAGCCACGGCTTCAACGACTTCGTGATCTGCCTGGGTTACAAAGGCTACTGCATCAAGGAATATTTTGCCCACTACTTCCTGCACGAATCGGACGTGACCTTCGATTTCCGCGATGAAAACCGGCGCATCGTCCATAGCCACACGGCCGAGCCCTGGCGGGTGACCCTGGTGGATACGGGTCTGGAGACCATGACCGGCGGCCGGGTGAAGCGGGTGGCCCCCTATCTGGACGGGGAGCCGTTCATGCTTACCTATGGCGACGGGGTCGGTGACGTGAACATCGCCGAACTGGTGGCGTTCCACCGTGCGAGCGGCCGGCTGGCCACCGTGACCACCACCCAGCCGAGCGGCAAGTTCGGCGCGCTCAACCTGGGGAACGACGACCGGGTGATGAGTTTCCAGGAAAAGCCCAAGGGGGACGGGCACTGGATCAACGCCGGATTCTTCGTCATGCAACCAGAGGTGCTCGACTATCTGGGCAGCGACGCCACGGTTCTGGAAAAGGAACCGCTGGAGCGGCTTGCCGGGGATGGCGAGCTGATGGCCTACAAGCATCATGGTTTCTGGCAGCCGATGGATACCCTGCGCGACAAGATGCATCTGGAAGACCTCTGGAAAGAGGGGGCTGCGCCGTGGAAACTCTGGTGACGGGAAATGGGCTCGGGGGCTGTACAATGAACGACAACGGCTTCTGGCGCGGCAAAAAAATCTTTCTCACCGGCCACACCGGCTTCAAGGGGGCGTGGCTTTCCCTCTGGCTCCATAGTCTGGGTGCCGAGGTGACCGGCTACGCCCTGGAGCCCCCCACCGATCCAAGCCTGTTCGAGCTGGCGCGCATCGG
Organism: Geobacter sp.; assembly: GCA_016223015.1. GTDB lineage: Bacteria > Desulfobacterota > Desulfuromonadia > Geobacterales > DSM-12255 > Geoanaerobacter. The sequence goes on from JACRPV010000182.1 coordinate 2,074, forward strand.
CGAGCTGGTGACCTCGGTGATCGCCGACGTGCGCGACCCGGAGCGGCTTGCGGCCGAGATGGAGCGGGCGCAGCCGGAGATCGTCATCCACATGGCTGCCCAGCCGCTGGTGCGGGATTCCTACAAGATCCCGGTGGAGACCTATGCCATAAACGTCATGGGTACGGTCCACCTGCTGGAGGCGGTCCGCTCCTGCCCGAGCGTGCGGGCCGTGGTGAACGTCACCACCGACAAGGTCTACGAGAACCGGGAATGGGCCTGGGGCTACCGGGAGAACGAGCCGTTCGGCGGCTATGACCCCTATTCCAACAGCAAGGGGTGCTCAGAGCTGGTGACCGCCGCCTACCGCTCCTCCTATTTCAACCCGGCCGACTATGACCGGCACGGCGTGGCAGTCGCCTCGGCACGTGCCGGCAACGTGATCGGCGGCGGCGACTGGGCCACCGACCGCCTGGTGCCCGACATCATCCGCGCCATCCTTGCCGGAGATCCGGTGCAGATCCGCAATCCCCGGGCGATCCGGCCGTGGCAGCATGTGCTTGAGCCGCTCTCCGGCTATCTGCTGCTGGCGCAACGGCTCTGCGAAGAGGGAATCCGTTTCGCCTCGGGTTGGAACTTCGGTCCGGAAGAGCGGGACGCCCGTCCGGTGGGATGGATCGTCGACCGGCTCTGCCAGCGCTGGGGCGAGGGGGCCTCGTTCCTGATCGACCAGGGGGAGCACCCGCACGAGGCACATTACTTAAGGCTCGACTGCTCCATGGCCCGCGCAGAACTGGGCTGGTCGCCCCGCTGGTCGTTGGAATCGGCGCTGGAGAGCATCATTGCCTGGACCAAGACCTACCGGGACGGCGGCGATCTGCGCCAGGCCTGTCTCGCCCAGATTACTGCCTATGGAGATCCGCAATGAACGAGAGTGTAAAACAGGAGGCCGAACTGCGCGAACAGGCGATAGCAGCGGCCATTGCCTACTACCGGTTTCGCCACGCCCCGCAGAAACCATTCCAGCCGGGTGACCGCATTGCCTATGGCGGCCGCGTCTTCGACGAGCGGGAGGTTGCCGCGCTGGTCGATTCGTCGCTTGATTTCTGGCTCACCACCGGCCGCTATGCCGAGCGGTTCGAGCGGGAGTTTGCCGCTTTCATCGGCGTAGCGCACTGTTCCCTGACCAATTCCGGCTCCTCGGCCAACCTGCTCGCCTTCATGGCCCTCACCTCTCCCAAGCTGAAGGAGCGGCGGATCATGCCGGGCGACGAGGTGATCACCGTGGCAGCCGGCTTCCCCACCACCGTTGCCCCGATCATCCAGTACGGGGCCGTGCCGGTCTTCGTCGATGTGGCGCTCCCCACCTACAACATCGACACGACGCAGCTGGAGGCGGCGCTGTCGCCGCGGACAAGAGCGGTGATGGTGGCCCATACCCTGGGCAACCCCTTTGACCTGGCAACGGTCAAGGCGTTCTGCGACCGCCACGATCTCTGGCTGATCGAGGACAACTGCGACGCCCTCGGCTCGCGCTACTGCCTGAACGGCACCTGGCGCTTCACCGGCAGCATCGGCCACCTGGGGACCTCCAGCTTCTACCCGCCCCACCACATGACCATGGGGGAGGGGGGGGCGGTCTACACCGACGACACCACCCTGAAGCGGCTGGTGGAGTCGTTTCGTGACTGGGGCCGCGACTGCTGGTGCCCGTCCGGCCGCGACAACACCTGCGGCAACCGCTTCGGCCAGCAGTTCGGCGAGCTGCCGGCCGGCTACGACCACAAGTACGTCTACTCCCATTTCGGCTACAACCTGAAGGTGACCGACATGCAGGCAGCCATCGGCTGCGCCCAGCTGGAGAAGCTGCCCGGCTTCGTCGAGGCGCGCCGCCGGAACTGGCAGATGCTGCGCGACGGCCTGGCCGGCCTCGAAGACCGCTTCGTCCTGCCGGAACCGACACCGGCGAGCGAGCCCTCCTGGTTCGGATTCCTGCTCACGGTGCGCGAAGGGGCCGGTTTCGACCGCGACCAGATCGTCGCCCACCTGGAGCGCAAGGGCATCCAGACCCGGATGCTCTTTGCCGGCAACCTGATCAAGCACCCCTGCTTCGACGAGATGAGAAACAGCGGCACCGGGTTCAGGATCGTTCCGAACGCGACTGCAGCCGATCTTCCAACCCTCCGGTCTTCCGGTCTTCTGCCGGTCACCGACCGGATCATGCGCGATACCTTCTGGGTCGGGGTCTATCCGGGGATGAGCGAGGAGATGCTGGAGTTCATGGTGCAGCAGATCCGCGAGTTCTGCGCTCGATGAGGGTGCTGGTAACCGGAGCTACCGGTTTTGTCGGGGCCTGCCTGGCGCGCCGTCTGGTGGAGACGGGGTATGATCTCCACATCATGACCCGTCACGACTCCAACCGCTGGCGGATAGCCGACCTTGCCGGACGCCTGACCGAGCATGGCTGCGACCTTCGGGACGCTGCCATGGTGGAATCGTGCGTTGCGGCCATCGAACCGGAAGTGGTATGCCATCTGGCTACCTATGGCGGCTTCGCCACCCAGCAGGGGGGGAGGGAGATCGTCGAGGCAAACCTGCTGGGTACCATGAACCTGGTGCGGAGCTGTGAAAAGAGCGGCGTCAGGTTGATTATCAACACCGGCAGCTCTTCCGAATACGGGCCGAAGAATCACCCCCTGCAGGAGGACGACCTGCCCGAACCGGTGGGGGACTACGGTGTTACCAAGCTGGCAGCCACGCTCTTCTGCCAGTCGGAGGCCGCAACGAGAGGGGTGCCGGTGGTCACGCTCCGCCTGTTTTCTCCCTATGGGCCCTGGGACGACCCCCGACGGCTGATTCCCTATGCCGCGGCTGCCTTGCTGGCCGGCGAACCGCCGCACCTTGCCTCTCCCGATTCGGTCCGCGACTATGTCTATATCGACGACGTGCTCGACTGCTACATGATGCTTGTTGAGGGGAGAGCCCAACCGGCTGCCGGTATCTACAACGTGGGGAGCGGCCGTCAGAGCTCCATCGGCGAGGTGGTTGCAGAGCTGGAACGACTTGCCGGTACCGGGATCGGATCGCTCTGGGGTGAGCGTGCAGCAGCCCGGCCTGAGCCGACCCACTGGGTTGCCGATATTGCCAGGGCTCGTGACCAGCTCGGTTGGGAACCGCAGGTACCCCTGCACGAAGGGCTTGCCAGGACTGTGGCGTGGCTGAGCCGGCATCTGCATCTCTACCGGAGGAAATAATGAAACTATCCGATTACGTCATCGATTGCATCGCCAAAGAGGGCGTGAGCAACGTCTTCGAGTTCATCGGCGGCGCCATCACGCACCTGATCGATTCCATCTATCATCGCTCCGACATGGAGTGCGTTTCGGTGCACCACGAACAGACCGGCGCCTTTGCCGCCGAGGCCTATGCCCGGATCAACGGCCGGCTCGGGGTGGCCATGGCCACCAGCGGCCCCGGTGCGCTCAATATGGTCACCGGCATCGGCAGCTGCTGGTTCGATTCGGTCCCCTGTCTCTTCATCACCGGCCAGGTCAATACCTACGAGTACAAGTTCGACCGCCCGGTGCGCCAGATCGGTTTCCAGGAGACCGATATCGTCAGTGTCGTCACACCGCTCACCAAGTATGCGGTGCTGGTGACCGAGCCGGAGTCGATCCGCTACCACCTGGAAAAGGCGATCTGGCTTGCCCGAAGCGGCCGGCCCGGTCCGGTGCTGCTCGACATCCCGATGAATATCCAGCGGGCCCAGATCGATCCCGCTGACCTGCCCGGATTCCTGGGCAGCGAAGAACATGCGGCGCTCGCGACCGTTCCTGCCGTCGATCCTGTCCAGGTGCGGCAGGTAGCCGGGCTGATAGGCCAGGCGAAGCGGCCGGTGATCCTTGCCGGCGGTGGGGTGAGGACCGCCGGGGGGGCAGAGGCGCTGCAGGCGCTGGTGGAACATACCGGCATCCCGGTGGTCAGCACCCTGCTCGGGCTGGACGTCATACCCCATGACAACCCCGCCTTTTTCGGCATGATCGGCGCCTACGGCAACCGCTACAGCAACATGACCCTGGCCAACAGCGACCTGCTGCTGATCCTGGGGGCGCGGCTGGACAGCCGCCAGACCGGCACCCGTCCGGATACCTTTGCCCGTGCCGCCACCAGGGTCCACGTGGACATCGACCCCCACGAGCTGAATGCTAAGGTGAAGGTGGACCTGGCCATCCACGCCGATGTCCGCGCGTTTCTCGATGCGCTCAACCGGGAAACGGCTGCAACTGTCCGGACCGACCTGACGGCGTGGTATGGGGTCATCAACCGCTACCGCGAACAGTACCCAACCCTTGCCGACCCGGCGGAGTTCCCCGGCATCGACCCGAACCGTTTCATGGAACTCCTTGCCAACCGCTGCGCAGAAGGGGATGCGATCTGCCTCGACGTCGGCCAGAACCAGATGTGGGCCGGCCAATCGTTCCGGCTCAAGCAAGGGCAGCGGATGCTCATCTCCGGGGGGATGGGGGCCATGGGCTTTGCCCTGCCCGCCGCGCTCGGCGCGGCCAAGGCCACAGGAGGCCGCGCCATCGCCATTGCCGGCGACGGCGGTATCCAGGTCAACATCCAGGACCTGGAGGTGATCGTTTCGCACCGTCTGCCGGTAAAGGTGATCGTCCTCAACAACCGCTGCCTCGGCATGGTCCGTCAGTTCCAGGATATGTACTTCGGCGGACGGCGCCAGTCCACGGTGATCGGCTACGGCTGTCCCGACCTGGTGAAGGTGGCCCAGGCCTATGGTCTGCCCGCCTTTTCCATCGACTCCCTGGAGGGGGCGGCCGCGGTGCTCGATGCGGCCCTGGCCCTGGACGGCCCCGCATTTGTCGAGGTGAAGCTGGAGCAGAACTCCTGCGTCAACCCGAAACTGGTGGTGAACCGCCCCATCGAGGATATGTCGCCCCACCTCGACCGCAAGGAGCTGGCCGAAGCCATGCTGATCGACCTGGTGGACGAGGGGGAGGTGCCGGAATGAGTGCAGCCGCCGCGCTCAAAGGGCTGATCCCCTACGGGTGGCGCAAGGCGCTCCTTGATCTGCTGCAGCCCGGCCGCCCCGGGATCGGACCGGTGCTGGCCCGCATGGAACGCGACCTCACAGTGGTCTTCGATATCGGCGCCAACGTGGGGGATGTCAGCTGCTACCTGCTGCATTACTTTCCACGGGCAACGGTCCATGCCTTCGAGCCCTGCCGTGCGACCTACGAGACGCTGGTGGCGAATGTCGCCCGGGCCGGCCTGAGCGATCGCTTCCGTCCGCACCGGCTCGGCTTCTTCGACGAGGAGACCGTGGGCACGCTCCATGTCGCCACTGCGCACGGCGCCAATTCGATGGTGCCGCCCGGCGAGGAGTATCTGCAGGTAAACCCGCACATCGCAACGGTCGGCACCGAGCAGATCCCCCTGATGCGGCTGGACGATTTTGTCGGCCGGGAGCGGATCGACCATATCGACCTCGTCAAGATCGATGTGGAGGGGGTGGAACTGCAGGTCCTGCGGGGGGGGAGAGAGACCTTCTCCACCAGGGTCGACACGGTGATCATGGAGATATCCTTTGTCCGTCGGCGCCGCGAGGAGGCCGAGTATCTCGGGATCTTCCGGCTCCTCCACGAATACGGTTTCGCCCCTGCCGAGATCTACGACGTCGCCCATGCCGGACGCGGTCCCTGGAAGCTCGCCCAGTTCGACTGCGTATTCCGCAGATTCTGACCATGGCCGTTTCCACCATTGCCTTTCATAACCTCTATGCGGAGCTCAACCGGGACAACCGGCTGTTCGAGGCCAGCCAGGCCCCCATCGGCGACGACCTGCTGGTGCCGTTTGGCGTAGTGAGGGAGAAGGCCGCGCAGCAGGGGATCACCGTTGCCACAACGGCAGTACTGGAGCCGGGTCAGATAGACGCCTACGTATTCATCGACATGCCTGCCCGGAATGACAAAGCATTTCGGCATGCCATCGAGAGTGGCAGGCCGCTCTATCTCCTGGTGCTCGAAAGCCCGTTGGCGTCTTCCCACAGTCGCAACGTTGCCTGCCATGAACGGTTCAGATCCATATTTACCTATGATGATTCCCTGGTGGACGGGAGCCGCTATCTCAAGATCAACTACGCCTTCGATCTCCCCGACCGTGTGCCGCACGACCTCACCTGTAAGAAGAGGCTCTGTCTGACCATAGCGGGTAACAAGCGATCATCGCATCCACAGGAACTCTACACCGAGCGCCTGACCGCCATCCACTGGTTTGAGCGGAACCATCCGACCGATTTCGACCTCTACGGGATCGGCTGGGATATCGGCACAATCGGGGCAGGGTTCCCCCGCGCCCTCGCCAGCCGCTGCAGCTGGCTCCGGAGACTGGGGAAGCCGCTGTTCCCGTCGTGGCAGGGGGTAGTTGAGCGCAAGCGGGATGTCATGGGGTTGTACCGCTTTGCACTCTGTTATGAAAACATCAGCGATGTGCCGGGTTATATAACTGAGAAGCTGTTCGATGCCTTCTTTGCCGGCACCGTTCCGGTTTACCGGGGAGCGGACAACGTGGCGGCGCACATTCCGACGGAATGTTTCATCGACCTGCGCCGGTTTGACGATTATCCTTCCCTTTATGCCTATTTGACGGAGATGACGGACGAACGGTATCTCGGCTATCTCGATGCCATCGAGGATTTCCTGACCAGCAGACGCGCATGGCCGTTTTCCTGTGACTGCTTTGCCGAGACGCTGCTTACGGGGATTGTGCATGGGTGACGATCTGCTCCTGACCATTGCCATCCCGACCTGCAACGGGGGGAGGACCATTGCCCGCTGCCTTGCCAGCATCCTCCCCGAACTGCGGGCAGGGGTCGAACTGCTGGTCTGTGACAATGCATCGACCGACGGGACCGCAGAGATCGCCAGGAAGATCGCCGGCAGTCACCCGCAGATCCGTTTGATCAGCAATGAGACCAATGTCGGGTTCGATCGTAACGTCGATCTGTGCATGCAGCGGGCTCGGGGCGATTTCGTCTGGCTGATCGGCGACGATGACCTCATCTGTCGATCAGGGGCAGTGGAGAAGGTCCTGCAGGTGATCCGGGCTTACCCCGACGTTGCCGCCATCTTTGCCGATTCCCGCCATCCGATCCGTCTCGATCCTGCGGACAGCGGCCTCTGCCGCGACGGCTCCGATTTCTTCAGGAAGAGCCGGTTTAAGAGCGGACTGGTCTCCTCCAACATCTTTAGCAGAAGCGCCTGGCAGGAGGTTGATCTCCGGCAGTACATTGGCAGCGGCTGGCTGCATATCGGATTTCTGGTGCAGGCGCTTGCCCGCTTTCCGTCCTATGTCATCTGCGAGGAGATGGTCGCCCAACTGGTGCTCGAAGAGGGGTTCGGAATCGGCCGTTGGGGGGGGACCGGCAGTTTCCTCCGGACCGGTCTCAACCTGGTGCGGATCTACCGGGAGATGCCGTCCCTCGGCTATGACCCGGCCATTGTCCGGGCAGCCTACCTGACCATCAAGGGAGGGTATCTGAAAAACATTCCGCTGGCCAAGGCCAAGGGGCTGCGGGTGGATGCTTCCCTGGTGCGGGAATTCATGGAACTCTACCGCGCCTTTCCCTCCTTCTGGCTGATCGATCTTCCGTTGCTGCTCCTGCCGGGATGGCTGTTCAGGGGGGCACGGGCCTGCAGCAGGGCACTGCAGGGAGCGAGGGGTGCCCATGGGGAGTGAGCGCCGGAAAGGGATACTGCTTGGCACCTCGTCGGGGTATCTGAACATCCTGATCACCAACCTGCTGTCGGTGGTTGCGGTGCCGGTGACCCTCGGCTATTTCGGTACCGACCGTTACGGTGCGCTGGCCCTGGTGATGACCTTTGTCAACTACCTTTCGGTGACCAACTTCGGCATCCCTTCGGCCTGTGCGATCCTGGGTGCGAAAAGCGCCGACCGGCGCCAGCAGCTGGCCATTGTCTTCCGTTCGTTTCTCCTTCTCGGCATGATCAGTACGGCCGTGCTGCTGCTCTTCCTCGGCCTCTCCGGCATTTCCGGGTGGGTGGCGCTACTGGGCAGGATCCCTTCGGCGATAACCGATGAAGTGCGCCAGGCGGCCTTCTGGACCGCGGTGCTCTTTCTGGCAAACCTCTTTTTCGCCCCTTTCCTGGCCGGCTTCATCGCGATCCGGAAGGTCCATGTGGAGCGTTTCTACAACACCATCAGCACCAACAGTTATGTCCTTGCCCTGGCCTGG
>JACRPV010000195.1 GCA_016223015.1 Geobacter sp.
AGCCAGACATCAACGCCCTGAACAAGATAGCGCGCAATGGCAATATCATAGTCCTCAAGAAACACGATGCGCTTTCGGAACTCCTCCCTTTGGGAGAGATGAACAAGCTCCCGGATCAGTTCCTTGCCTGGAGTGTCCTTGGGATGTGCCTTGCCGGAAAAGATTATCTGCACCGGGGTGTTCTCATTATTCAATATGCGGGCAAGTCTGTCCGGGTGGCGCAGGATAAGGTCAGCTCTTTTGTATGTAGCAAATCTCCTTGCAAACCCTATGGTAAGGATCTCAGGATCAAGGACCTCTTCTGCTGTCTTGATCTCTGTGATCGGTGCACCGCGTCTGATAAGCTGCTTTTTCAGCTTCTTCCGCGCAAAGGAGACCAGTCTCTCTCTCCGCCTCTCATGGGTCCTCCAGAGTTCCTCGTCCGGTATCTCGTCAACATGCTCCTTCTTATTCATGTTCTGCGGTTCCTGGATCCAATTTTCTCCCATGTACCGATAGTAAAGGGATTCCACGTCATGGGATATCCAGGATCTGTGGTGAATGCCATTCGTGATCGATGTGATCGGGATCTCTTCCTGGGGAAGGCCAGGCCAAATATATCTGAAGATATTCCTGGAGACGTGTCCATGGAGCTTGCTGACGCCGTTGGACCGTTCAGCAAGGTGAAATGCCAGGGCTGCCATCGAAAAACCGTTATGGCGGTTCTCGTAACTGTCTGCGCCCAGGGCAAGAAAATCGTCCCAACTGATCCCCAATTCCTTCGCATAGTCAACAAAATATTTCCTCATCAGGTCGGAGGGGAACACATCAATGCCTGCGGGCACTGGCGTGTGAGTGGTAAATACACCGCCCGCCCTGACAACCTCTATCGCCTGCTTAAAGGTCATCTTCTGTTCATGCATCAGAATCCTGATGCGCTCAAGCCCTAAAAAGGCTGAATGCCCCTCATTCATATGACAAACTGCCGGCAGGATGCCAAGCTGCCTGAGCATCCTGATACCGCCGATACCGAGCACCATCTCCTGCTGAATCCTTTTTTCATTGTCTCCGCCATACAACTCGTCAGTTATATCATGGTCCAGGCCTGTGTTCAGAGGAATATTTGTGTCCAGAAGATAGAGTCTGACACGACCGACATTCACGAGCCATGCTTTTGCGTAAACCTTTCTGCCTGACAGATCAATGGACACGACGAGATTATTGCCATTCTGGTCCTTCACCTCTTCGACTGCCATATTGTAGAAGTCGTTGATCGGATAGCTTTCTG
>JACRPV010000069.1 GCA_016223015.1 Geobacter sp.
CAACCACGCCGGTTTCATTGAATTGAGCGGCGAGGTCGGCTCCGGCAAGACCACCATCCTCCGGGCACTGCTCGGCCAGCTCGACGACCTGCAGCACCGCACCGCCCTGATCTTCAACCCCCGCCTGTCAGCCATCGAGCTGTTGCGCAGCATCAATCGCGAATATGGCATCCAGAGCAGTTCGGACGGGAGCATCGATACCCTGCTCCACGCGCTCTACCAGTTCCTGCTGCAGGAAAATGCCGCCGGCAGAACCGTCGTGCTGGTGATCGATGAGGCGCAGAATCTGGACCCCCTGGTTCTGGAGCAGATCCGCCTGATCTCGAACCTGGAAACGGAAACGGACAAGCTGATCCAGATCGTTCTGGCCGGGCAGCCGGAACTGGAACAGATGCTGGAGCGGGAGGACCTGCGACAGCTGAACCAGCGGATCACGGTCCGCTTTCGCCTGGGACCCCTCGATTTCGAAGACACCCTGGCCTATATCGAACACCGGCTGGAGATTGCCGGAGGGTGGCGCGCCGTCACCTTTTCTCCCGATGCGCTGAAAAAGATCTTCCGCTATACCCAGGGGCTGCCGCGCCTGGTCAACGTGCTCTGCGACCGGGTGATGCTGATCGCCTACACCGAAGAGTCACGGGAAATCACCCGCAAGATGGTCGTCCAGGCTATCGGGGAACTCCGCCGGGAGAGCAGAACCTCACCGGCAGCGCAATGGGCTCAGCGCCTGCTGGCTGCCGCCATGATCGCCACGGCCTTGATCGTCACCGGGATCGTGATCGAGCAGCAGCTGCTCACGCCGGCGCAACCGACGGCGCAACCGGATACCGCCCAACGGCAGAGCGCTGCATCGGGGGCCAGAGACGCAGTCCTTGGCAGGCTGAAAACCCTGACAGAGGTGGAGAGCGCCATCCGCGGCTTCAACGAACTGGCAGCACTCTGGCAGGTCCGGCCAGTAGCACAGTATAACGGCAAGACTGTCCTGCCGGGGCTCGAATCGGTCGCGACGCGGCGCGGCCTCACCCTGCTGCACGTTTCCTTCGATATTGCCGATCTTCTACGGGCAGATACCCCCTGCCTCCTGGAACTCAAGCTCCCCGGATCGCAGGAGATCCGCTACCTCCCGCTCATCGGCTGCCAGGGCGACAGGTTGCTGCTCGGCACCAAGGCTCGCAGTGGCGAAGCATTGTCTGCCGCAGACCTGAAGGGTATCTGGACGGGAAAGGCCATCGTGCCCTGGCGTTCCGTCACCGGCATCTCAGGCCGCATCCTGCCGGGTGCTCATGGTCCTGGCGTTCTCCAGTTGCAGAAGCTGCTCGCCCGGACAGGGGCATACGATGGTACGCCGTCCGGCACGTTCGATGCGGCAACACAGGAGGCGGTCAAGGCCTTTCAGAAAGCCCGAAAGCTTTCGGCAGACGGCGTTCCCGGCCCCAGCACCCTGCTTTTCCTCTACCGGGCCAACAGCACCCCTCAGGACCCGCGCCTGACGCCGGCAGGGAGACCCTGACATGAGCTCGATCCTCAAGGCACTGCAGAAACTGGAGCAGGACAAGGCGGCCCGCCAGACCAGGGAACCGGACATCTCCGGCGCCATTACCCGAAGCAGCCAGCGTCGAAAGTCCCAGCCCCGCTGGCTGGTGCCGACGGTCATGTTGCTGGTGGCAACGGTTTCGATCCTGGTAACCTATGCCGTCATGGGGGGATTCGGCAGCAGCCGGCAGACCCCAGCGCCTCCTGCCGTAGCGGATATTCCGCAGGAACGCCCCCAGGCTGCCAGCCAGCCACTTTTGGCACCACAGGCACCGCTATCCCCTTCGGAAACCGCTGCACCCAACCGTTTGCCGGCCGCACATGCCCCTCGCCTTCCCTTGGCTCCCTCGGAGAGACCAGGAAAGACGGGTGGGATCATTCCCGTTCCGACTCCGAAGCAGGGCGCGTCCGCTCGCACCATCGAACCGCAGACGGCTGCTCCCCTGCCCTCTCCTGCCCAGGCTCCACAGGCCGTGACAGCGGAACAGCCCGCGGCCGCCCCGAAACCGCCCGCCTTGCGGGTAAGCGGCATTGCCTGGCAGAAAGACAGCACATCGCGTCTGGCAGTGATCAACGGCATGTCGGTCACGGAAGGGGGCATGGTGGAAGGAGCGCAAGTGGAAGAGATCTTCCCCGACCGGGTCAGATTCTCCTTCAAGGGATCAACATTCGAGATCCAGATGGGGAAGGAGAATCACCGCTGACCCTGCCGGGCCTGGTCAGTTTCCCCTCATCGACAACACCTCAACTCAGCGCGGAAACTCCCCAGTAACAGAGCATGCCGACAATCACGGTCCCGGTGCTCACGTCGTCCCGGACCTACCTACTCGATCCAGTCGTCGTCTGCTTCGATGGGGGCAAAACCGCGACGCATGGTGTTTTCCGTCACCACCCGCGGGTCCATGAAGTGGAGCAGGTAGTCGGGACCGCCCGCCTTGGTCCCCACACCCGACATCCTGGCGCCGCCAAAGGGCTGGCGCTCCACCAGGGCACCGGTATTGTTGCGGTTGATGTACAGGTTTCCCACCCGGAAATCCCGGCGCGCCCTGGACAAATGCTCCGGGCTGCGACTAAAGATGCCGCCGGTAAGGGCAAATCGGGTCGAGTTGGCCCACTCGATCGCCTGATCGAAATCCCTGGCCCGCATCAGCGCCAGTACCGGACCGAAGACCTCCTCCTGCGCCAAGCGGTGTTCCGGGCGGATACCGCCGATGATGGTCAGCGGCACCCAGTAGCCCTCGCCCTGGGGAACCGGGCTCTCGTAGAGAAGCCGTCCTTCCTGCTTGCCGATGGCTGCATACTCAAGAATGCTCTTCTGGGCGGCAGCATCGGCCACGGCCCCCATGGAGTATCTCGGGTCCTCGGCAGGCCCGACCTGGTAAGCCTTGGCAGCCTTTACCAGGCGGTCGACAAATCTGTCGTAAACCGCATCGAGGACAATGACCCGTGAACAGGCCGAACATTTCTGCCCCTGGAAACCGAAGGCGGAATAGAGCACGTGGGGAACCGCCTCGTCCAGGTCGGCGTCGTCGTCGATGATGATGGCGTTTTTTCCCCCCATCTCGGCGATGATCTTCTTCACGTTGGACTGTCCCGGATAGACCTTGGCAGCCCGGTCCACGATGCGCAGACCGACCTCCATGGAACCGGTGAAGGCGATGAGCGAGATGTCCGGATGGTCCACCAGGAAATCCCCCATGACACTCCCCCTGCCCGGCACGAAGTTGAAGACGCCGGCCGGCAGCCCTGCCTCGCGGAAGATCTCCACCAACTGGTGGCCGATGATCCCGGTGATGGTCGATGGCTTGTAGATGACCGGGTTGCCGGCGACAATGGCGGCCGACGCCATGCCCATGCTGATGGCCAGCGGGAAGTTCCAGGGAGAAATGACGGCAGCGAGCCCTTTGGGTTCATAAAAATAGTGGTTCAGCTCTCCGGGGGCATGACCGACCCGCTGCGGGGTCCCGAGGCGGATCATCTCCCGTGCGTAATATTCGAGGAAATCGATGGCCTCCCCCACATCCGCGTAAGCCTGATCCCACTGCTTGCCGATCTCTAGCACCTGCCAGGCTGAGAGTTCGAAAATCCTTTCGCGCGCCACGGCAGCTGCCTTGAGCAGGTATTCGGCGCGATCCCGTGGCAAAGTGTCCCGCCAGGCGGGGAACGCCGCCTTGGCTGCGGCAATGGCCTGGGCAACCTCGGAGATACCTGCCTGGCAGATGTTCCCCAGCACCTCGGACGGTCTCGCAGGATTCACCGTGGGGATCTGGTCCGCTGTCTGGACCTCCCGCCCGCCGATGTAGAGCGGGTAGACCTTTCCCAGCTGCGTGCGGACCCGTCCAATGGCTGCAGGGAACGCCCCCCGGTGATCGGCTCGATCTGAGCATCCTCTGCAAAGCTCTGCCGCAGGAACGACTCATTGGCGGTGTTTTCCAAAAGGCGCCGCACCAGGTAGCCCATCCCCGGCACCATGTCGCCATAGGGGCAATAGAGGCGAATCCGGCCGGCAACCTTGAGAATCCCTTTGCGCACCGGCTCTGCCATGCCGTACAGCACCTGGAACTCGTAGCGGGATGCCGGGACGTTCAGCTCCTTCGCCATCTCCATGACCGCCGAAATCGTGCGGATATTATGGGAGGCACAGGCAAAGTGGCAGATATCGTGGTTTTCCAGTATCAGCCGCGCCTGGCGCTCATAGGCCGCATCGCTTTCCGCCTTGATGGTCCAGACCGGTATCTCCCACCCCATCTGCTTTGCCTTGACGGTTTCATAATCCCAGTAGGCCCCTTTGACCAGCCGGATGGAGATGGTCGTATTCTGCTGCCGGGCCCACTGCAGCAGCTCCTGCAGGTCCTGGTCGGTATCCTTCAGATAGGCCTGCAGGACGATGCCGATATGGGGATAGTCCCTGAATTCGAGCTTGAGCCGGCGGAACACCTCAAGGGTGATCTCCTTGAAACGGTACGATTCCATGTCGATGCAGAGGAAGCCGCCAAGCTCCACCACCTTGGAGCAGATACGACGCATCTGCTGCAGGATGGCCTCAACCGAGCCCTCGAAGTCCATGGGGTTGGCGAGGCAGAACAGTGCAGTCGGTTTCACCGCCACATTGACCCTGGGCGCATGCCCCCAGTCCAGATGCGGCTCGCCGCCGGAACCCGGCAGCCCCTTCCACCCCTGTTGCTCCTTCTTCAGGGCCTCCAGGAGTTCCAGATAGGTCGCGACATAGGTCTCCGCTTCCTCAGCTGACAGGGTCGCCTCCCCCAGCACGTCAACCACGGCGGCAAAACCGTCCTTGCGCAGTTTCTCCATGTTCTTCACGGCTTCGCGG